>JBMYZB010000046.1:0-11905 GCA_049609945.1 Flavobacteriaceae bacterium | reverse complement strand
TTTGCAGAGAGGAAGGGATTCGAACCCTCGATTCCGCGATAACGGAATACACACTTTCCAGGCGTGCGCCTTCGACCACTCGGCCACCTCTCTATTTATGCCCCGAATTAAATAAAAATTTGTGGCTTTTAAAACTTTTTTTAAAAAAATTAATTTACGATTTGTGGCCGTGGTGAAATCCAAAAACCGACTGTGCGTTCTCGGTGGTTTGAGCCGCCACTTCTTCAAGAGTAATGCCATAGCATCTGGCAACCGTTTCTGCAATGTGAATGAGATACGCACTTTCGTTCCGTTTCCCTCGAAAAGGAACCGGTGCCAAATAGGGTGCATCGGTTTCTAGAACAATATGCTCAAGCGGAAATTGAGATAAAAATTTATCTATTTTTCCGTTTTTAAAGGTTACCACTCCACCAATTCCCAATTTTAGATTGAGGTCTATGGCACGTTGGGCATCAACTTCAGTGCCCGTAAAACAATGAAAAATACCAGACAAATCCGCTCCCTTATGCATTTCTAAAACCTCAAACACTTCCTCAAAAGCATCTCTGCAGTGAATCACTATGGGCAATTGATGCTTTTTAGCCCATTGAATTTGTTTTGAAAAAGCTTCTTGTTGTTGATTTAGAAAAGTTTTGTCCCAATAGAGGTCCACGCCAATTTCGCCCACGGCAACAAAGGAATGTTGTTTAAATAATGCTTCTATTTCATCCAACTGCAATTTGTAATCTTGTTTTACATGCGTGGGATGTAAGCCCATCATCAAGTGCATTTGCTCTGGATATGCTTTTTTGAGTGCCAACATTTTTGGCCAAAAGGACAAGTCAATAGATGGAAGACAAAATTGTTGCACACCGGCTGCCAATGCCCGTCCAATCATGGCCTCCTGATCTTCGTCAAAGGCATCAACATAAAGATGCGTGTGGGTATCAATCCAATGCATGGGTCAAAAATACGCCTTTCATTCCGTATTTTTGAAAAAACAAAGTTTTGAAAAATACCTCAACAGGCATCGTAAATCTCCATAAAAGCAAAACCAAACACTTTCTTTGTAAAGCTCGTATAAATGGTGTCCAAGCCCGATTGCTTATTGACACTGGTGCTTCAAACAGTTGCTTAAATCAAGGTGATCAACAAAAATTTCTGCTAGAAGTCGAAGGTCAACCTTTTGAAGCAGCGGGTGCAGCAGAAGGAAAACTTCATGCCGTGAACAGTGCAGAAAGCAGATTGAATTTGGGACGCTATGCTGCAGGCACTCATGCCTTTGTGCTGCTAGACATGACCCATATTAACATCACCCTGCAAAGCCAAGGTGCCAAACCCATAGACGGTATCTTAGGTGCTGATTTTTTCTTCCAAAGAAA
Source organism: Flavobacteriaceae bacterium (assembly GCA_049609945.1). Taxonomy (GTDB): domain Bacteria; phylum Bacteroidota; class Bacteroidia; order Flavobacteriales; family Flavobacteriaceae; genus JADHMP01. The sequence goes on along the minus strand of JBMYZB010000046.1, from coordinate 10,544 downwards.
CGTTCAAATTGACTACTTAAATCGAAAGATGATTTTTGAGATAGAGAGCAGTAGGCATTAAGGAGTGGGCAAAAGTTAAAAGATATTTGTAAGAGGGGTAAAAGTTAATAGTAATTTGCCCTAGGCAGATACATTCGCTATTCGATATTCACTATTCCAAATTATCTATTGCCATTTAAACAAATGTCTTACTTTAGTTCCAACGCCTTTTTAGCGTCTCCATCCATCAATAGGTTGGTAGGATCTTCTAGCGCTTCTTTCACGGCAACCAAAAAGCCTACACTTTCCCGCCCGTCAATAATACGGTGGTCATAAGAAAGGGCTAAATACATCATTGGACGAATTTCCACTTTCCCATCAACCGCCACGGGCCTCTGAATAATATTGTGCATTCCTAAAATACCTGATTGAGGGGGGTTAATAATAGGGGTAGAAAGCATAGAACCAAACACGCCTCCATTGGAAATGGTGAAGGTACCCCCTGTCATGTCATCCACTGTAATTTTACCCTCTCTAGCTCGGGTAGCCAAGCGTCCAATTTCTTTTTCAACGCCGGCAAAGGAAAGCATTTCAGCATTGCGCACAACGGGCACCATCAAACCCTTTGGGCCAGAAACGGCTACGCTTATATCGCAATAATCATAGGCAATTTTATGATCTTCATCCATCATTGAGTTCACATCGGGAAAGAGTTGCAGAGCTCGAACTACAGCTTTGGTAAAAAAGCTCATAAAGCCCAATTTCACTCCATGGGCTTCCAAAAAGGCATCTTTAAATTGATTCCGCACGTCAAAAATTGGGCTCATATCGGCCTCATTAAAAGTGGTGAGCATGGCTGTTTCGTTTTTGGCAGCCACCAAGCGTTCGGCCACTTTGCGTCTCAATAAAGACAATTTGGTGCGTGTTTGTGAACGGTTTCCGTTTTCGGGTGGTGTGCCCATAGCGGGAACTGCTTTCACGGCATCTTCTTTAGTAATCCTTCCTCCTCGGCCTGTGCCCATAATGGATGAGGTTGCAAGGCCTTTTTCAGCCAATATTTTCTTGGCAGCTGGCGAAGGACTTTGTGTGGCATAAGATGTTTCTGTAGGAACCTCTACTACGGGGGTTGTTGTCACTGGGGCTTCGTTTTCAACCAGGCTTGCTGATTCTCCTTCTGTGGGTTGTCCTGCGGTGTCGATCAAGCAAACCACAGCACCAACAGCCACTGCATCTCCTTCTTCTGCTCTGAGGGTGATAGTTCCGCTCACTTCGGCGGGAAGTTCTAGGGTGGCCTTGTCGGAATCTACCTCGGCAATGGCCTGATCTTTTTCCACATAATCACCATCGGAAACAAGCCATTGAGCAATTTCAACTTCAGTGATGGATTCTCCTGGTGAGGGGACTTTCATTTCTAAAACCATAGGTTACTTTTTGATTTTTCTAATAAAATTATCTTTGGAAGCATCAAACACATATTCGATCACTTCGTTATGTCTTTTGGCAGACCGCACAGCACTTCCTGCGGCCGGTGCTGCATATATTCTTCTGGTGGCTGGTCTAAACTGTTGGGCTTCGGGCAAATGCATCAGCAAATAACTCCACGCACCCATGTTTCGGGGTTCTTCTTGAGCCCACACCACTTCGGTGGCTGCAGCATACTTTTTAATTTCTGCTTGAATGGCTTCTACTGGCAACGGAAATAATTGTTCTAAACGAACCAACGCCACATCATCTCGCTTTTTTTCCTCTCGTGCTTTCAATAAATCGTAATAAAATTTACCCGTACAAAATACCAGTGTTTTTACTTTTTCGGCTTCCATAAGCTCGTCTGTAAAGACCTCTTTAAAGTTGCCTTGCAGCAAGTCTTCTTTTCTAGAAACCGCCTGTGGATGGCGCAATAAACTTTTTGGACTAAAAACAATCAGCGGTTTTCTGTAAGACGCTTTGAGTTGTCGGCGCAGCACATGAAAAATATTGGCTGGGGTGGTGCAATTCACCACAAACATATTGTCTTTTGCACAGAGTTGCAGATAGCGTTCCATTCGTGCTGAAGAGTGCTCAGCTCCTTGACCTTCATAGCCGTGGGGCAATAAGAGCACAATCCCATTTTGAATTTTCCATTTGTCTTCAGCAGCAGAAATATACTGATCAATCACAATTTGCGCCCCGTTTGAGAAGTCACCAAATTGTGCCTCCCAAATGGTGAGTGTATTGGGGCTGGCCATGGCATAGCCATAATCAAAACCCAACACTCCATATTCTGAAAGCAGCGAATTATAGATATGAAAACGTCCTTGCTCATTAGGGGCAATGCTATTGAGTGGAATTATTGCTTCCTCGGAGGCCTCGGCTTTTAGCAAGGCATGGCGATGCGAAAACGTGCCCCGCTCGACATCTTGCCCTGAAATACGCACATCAAAACCCTCCTGCAACAGGGTGCCATAAGCCAACAATTCACCCATGGCCCAATCCAAGGCGTCACGATCCTCATACATGGTCTTTCGATCGGCGATTAATCGCTCAATTTTTCGCAAGAATTTTTTATCTCCCGGAAGTTGAGTGAGTGCGGCCGCTGCACGATCCAAATGAGTCTGTGACACTTTAGTGTCTACCGGTTCTTTCATTTTATGCTCATCAACCAACTCAAAATCATTCCATTCATCTTGCATAAAGGGCGTGATTACGGCAATGTTTGTTTTTTTAGAATCTTCTAAATCTGAATCGAGGGATGCCTTATAGTCTTTTTCAATCTGCTTTACAAAATCGGCTTGAATGAGTCCTTGCTGGATAAGTTGTTCGGCATAAAGGTCACGTGGGTTTTTATGTTTGGCAATAGCTTTATATAATTGAGGCTGGGTAAAGCGGGGCTCATCTCCCTCATTATGTCCGTATTTACGATAACCTAATAAATCGATAAAAACATCGCTATTGAATTGCATTCTATAATCTAAAGCGAACAGCGTGGCATGAACCACAGCCTCAGCATCATCGGCATTGACATGCAAAACAGGAGACAAAGTTACCTTGCCCACGTCCGTACAATAGGTACTGGATCGTGCATCGAGATAGTTGGTTGTAAACCCAATTTGGTTATTCACCACAATGTGAATGGTTCCTCCAGTGGCATAGCCTCTGAGTTTGGCCATTTGCACAATTTCATAGGGCAATCCTTGTCCAGCAATAGCGGCATCACCATGCACAATTATAGGTACTATTTTTTTGGTGTCCCCTCCATAATCATCTTCTAATTTAGCCCTTGTAATACCTTCCACTACGGCTCCCACGGTTTCTAAATGGGATGGATTGGGGGCAATATTCATATTGATTTTCTTCCCGCTATTGGTGGTTCGCTGGGAAGTCCACCCCAAATGGTATTTTACATCACCATCAAAAATAACTTCTTCGTAGTCTTTGCCGTCAAATTCGCTAAAAATATCTTTAGGTGCTTTACCAAAAATATTGGTCAACACATTGAGTCTTCCGCGGTGTGCCATGCCCATCACAAACTCTTCCACGCCTTGGTGGGCGGCGGCTTCTATCACGGCGTCTAAAGCCGGAATAAGCGATTCGCCCCCTTCTAAGGAGAAGCGTTTTTGCCCCACATATTTGGTGTGCAGAAAATTCTCGAAACTAAAGGCTTGGTTGAGTTTATGAAGAATATGTTTTTTCTGATCCTCAGAAAATTGGGGTTTGTTGCCGTTTTGATTGAGGCGTTGTTGAATCCACTGTACTTTTTCAGGCCGACGAATGTACATATACTCCACACCAACAGAGTCACAATAAATGCGCTGTAAGTCATCAATAATCGCTCTTAAAGTACTAGGCCCAATATTTACAATTTCTCCAGCATTAAAGACGGTGTCTAGATCGCTTTGCGCCAGGCCAAAGTTTTCGATATCGAGCGTGGGGCTGTATTTGCGACGTTCTCGCACCGGGTTGGTTTTGGTAAACAAATGTCCTCTACTGCGATAACCATCTATGAGTTTTACTACTTGAAATTCTTTTTGAACCTGTTCTGGCACCTCCACGGCAGTGTCTTCTCCAAAAACCATGCTGCCACTTTCTATGCCAAAGTCAAAGCCCTGAAAAAAAGCCCTCCAACTGGGCTCTACATCATCCGGGTTTTTGAGATACATATCATATAATGCTGCAAAATGAGCTGTGTGGGCAGCATTTAAAAAGGAATATTTATCCATTTTCGCTCAACTTGGTATAATAGCTAAACAAAAGTACAATTTTTGACTAAAGCGTTATGCCTTTTGTAAATAAATAGTGGTTATTGTTACACAATTAATATTTTTGTTTACCCTGTTTGCAATATCGCACAAAAGGAGTACTTTTTGTGAAACATTATAACTACCTTTTACCCATGTTTGCCTTAGTTGATTGCAATAATTTTTACGCCTCTTGCGAACGCGTTTTTCAGCCCCAGTGGGAAGGAAAGCCGGTGGTTATTTTGTCTAATAACGACGGTTGTGTGATTGCCCGAAGCAATGAAGCTAAAGCCTTGGGTATTCCCATGGGGGCTCCTGCTTTTCAATATAAAAAACAATTTGAACGCTATCAAATCAAAGTGTTTTCTTCCAATTATGCGCTTTATGGTGACATGAGCCGACGGGTGATGCACATTTTAGAAAACTACACCCCTCACATCGAAATTTATAGCATTGATGAAGCCTTTTTACAATTCAAAGGCTTTGACCGATTTGATTTGCAAACACATGCTCAAAAAATGCGCCAACAAGTGCGGCAGTGGACTGGCATTCCGGTTTCTGTGGGGCTGGCTCCCAGCAAGGCACTAGCCAAAATAGCCAATAAAATTGCTAAAAAATTTGCCGAAAAAACACAGGGTGTTTATTGCATTGACACCGAAGAAAAACGAATTAAAGCGCTCCGATGGACTGCCATTGGCGATGTTTGGGGCGTGGGGCGCCAACACCGCAAACGCCTCGAAGCCTTGGGCGTGAAAAACGCCTTGGACTTTGTGCATTTGCCCGACGATTGGATCCGTAAACACATGAGTATATTGGGCTTGCGTCTTAAGAAAGACTTGCAAGGCCTACCCTGCATACCGCTGGAAGAAAGCCTGCCAGCCAAAAAAAACATTGCCACCACCCGCAGCTTTGAAGGCACCCTCTCCCAATGGCATGATTTGGAAGAGCGTGTGAGTACATTTGCCGGCAGTTGCGCCGAAAAATTACGCCAACAAAACAGCAGTTGCCAAGCCCTCTTGGTGTTTGTGCGCAGTGACCCCCACAAAGCCAACACCACCCCCTACCGCAACAGTTGTGTGATCTCCCTCCCCTATGCCTCCAACTCCACGCTCACCATCACCAAATATGCCGTGGCCGGGCTGAAACGTATTTTTAAAAAAGACATTGCCTACAAAAAAGCCGGGGTCATCATCATGGACCTGGTGCCCACCACTCAACGGCAATTGCATTTGTTTGAATCGCAAATTGACAAACACGATGCGTTGATGCAAACCATCGATCGCATTCACCAACGCTTTGGCCCCCACCAAATGAAATTGGCTAACCAAGACCTTAAACGCACCTGGAAAATGAAACAAGAACACCTCTCCCCACGCTATACCACCGTGCTCCGCGAAGTGATTACCGTAAAAACTGTGTGAAATGTCTGAAAAACTTGCTTTTTTTCATCCCGATGCCGAAACCCGCAAAACCTTACACTTGGCTCATGAAGGTGTTTCGGCTGGCTTTCCCTCCCCAGCCGAAGATTTTAAAGAAGCTCGTATTAGCATTGACCAAGAGGTGGTTAAAAATGAAGCCGCTACCTTTTATGCCCGTGTTTCGGGCGACTCCATGCAAGGTGCCGGACTGGAAGATGGCGACCTGTTGGTGATTGACCGCAGTTTAGAGCCCCAACACAATAAAATTGCCGTTTGCTTTATTGATGGTGAATTTACCGTAAAACGACTCAAAGTAGAAAAAGACGCCGTGTATCTTATGCCCGAAAACAATAAATACAAACCCCTAAAGGTTACGGAAGATAATCAACTGATCATTTGGGGCATTGTGACCTATGTGGTAAAACGACTGTAGAAACAGAGCGGGCACTTCAACAAGCTCAGTGCCGTGTGAACAGGTGCGCGTTTTCAAACGATTACCAGAGTACCTCCATTTATTTAAAGAAAAGCTTATTCCATCAACACCTTATGAAACAATTTAGCTAAAAAGGTGGCCAACTGTTCGCTGCTTAGGTCAATAGCGGTGGTTTTGGTGGCTAAAAACAATTCGGGTGGGGCACCCACCAACATATAGCTCAACAATAAGAATTCATATTTTTCATTAAAGGCTTTGATCTTAAGGTTGGCCTTAAGGTCTCGATTAAGGTTTTTTACAATGGTGGTAATGATCTCACTCTGGTATGAACTTTGGCGAATGTAGGCTTGATTCACCACATGAAATTGGATCATTTGCGGAGAACTGATCAAATCAAAATAACTTTTAAAGGTGCCGTAGAGGTAGTCATAGACGGTTTTACTTTCTTTTCGGGTGTGATGAATGGCTTCTTTCACCCCTTGGTTGAGTTGTTCAATCAAAGTATCAAAAAGGGCATTGATATCGCTAAAATAATTATAGAAGGTACCTCGGGCGATGGCGCACTTTTGGACAATATCAGCCACGGTGGTGTTTTCTACTCCTTGTTCAGAAAAAAGGAGCAAGCCTTCGGTGAGGATTCGCTCTCGAACTTGTTGCTTTTGGGACGCTCTTTTACCTAATTGTTCTTCAATCATAAACGTTCAAAAATTCCGGCAATGCCTTGTCCTCCCCCCACGCAGGCTGTCACCATTCCATAGCGTTGTTGGCGCAAGCGCATTTCTTCCAGCAATTGAATGGAGAGTTTTGCACCGGTGCACCCCAACGGATGACCTAAGGCCACGGCTCCGCCATTTACATTTACGGTTTCGGGGTCTAAACCGGCCTCTTGAATGACGGCCAATGCTTGGGCAGCAAAGGCTTCGTTGAGTTCGGTTTGTTGGATATCATGCAGTTGTAAGCCGGCCTGTTGCAGGGCCTTGGGAATGGCCACACAAGGGCCAATACCCATATAAAGCGGATCAACGCCGCCCACGGCACAAGCGGCCAATCGAGCCATTGGGGTAAGGTTTAACGCCTTAAGCACGGCTTCGCTCACCACCAACACAAAGGCCACCCCATCTGAGGTTTGTGAGGCATTGCCAGCCGTGACCACACCACCCTTTTTAAAGGCCGGCCTGAGTTTGGCCAAGCCTTCTAAACTGGTGTCGCGGCGCACCCCTTCGTCTTGGTCCACCGTATGGGAGGTATTGATTTTTTTACCGTCTTTTACAAACACCTCTTCCACGGTGAGGGGCACAATTTGTTCTTTAAATTTACCCTCATCAATGGCCACCGCCGCCCGCTGGTGTGAGCGCAACGCAAAAGCATCGGCCGCCTCACGACTGATGTTGTATTTGGCTGCCACCGCCTCGGCCGTAGCGCCCATACTCACATGATAATTGAGATTTTCCATATTGGCTTTATAGCTGGGCGCTAGTTTATAGCCCGTCATGGGAATGCTGCTCATGCTTTCAATCCCGCCGGCAACAAACACCTCGCCATAGCCAGCCTTGATCTTGGCCACCGCTTGACTAATGGCTTCCAAACCTGAAGCGCAATAGCGGTTAATGGTCAACCCGGGCACTTCTTTGCCTAGGGCACGCACCGCAATAAGTCGGCCAATTTGGAGGCCTTGCTCCCCTTCTGGGTTGGCGCAGCCCACAATCACGTCATCCACTTGGGTGGGGGCCACTTCAGGCACTTGTTGCATGAGGTGTTGGATCACCTCCACGGCCATGTCATCCGATCGGTAATTTTTAAAACCGCCTTTTTTGGCTTTACCAACGGCAGATCGATATCCCCTTATAATGTATGCTTCCATCGCTTTTAATTTCTTAGAGGTTTGTTGTTTATTAATAAATATTGAATGCGTTCTAACGTTTTTTGATTGCCTAATAGTTTCATAAAACCTTCGCGCTCAATGTCCAAAAGATAGGTTTCACTCACTTGCTGCGACCCTGTGAGATCACCTCCGCAAATGACATGCGCAATTTGTTGTGCAATTTCAACATCATAGTCAGACATATATTCACCCAAACGGAATTCGTTAATGGCAGAGTAGAGCACGCTAATCCCTGCTCGACCCAAAACCGTAATGTCTTTGCGCTCGGATGGTGCCACATAGTTTTCGGCCAAAGACAATACTTTCTTTTTGGCCACGCCCAAATTAGAAGCGGCGTTGACTACCACACTGTCACGCCCTTTCTGAAGATATTTTAAATGAAAGGCTTCATAGGCAGAAGTGGCCACCGCTGCTGTGGCAATAGACTTAAAATAGTTGATTAAGGTGGGCATTTGCACATCCCCTTCAAAAAATTCATCTGAGGCACGGAGGGCAAATTCTTTGGTGCCACCTCCGCCGGGGAGTAAACCAACCCCCACTTCCACTAAACCAATATAAGACTCTGCAGCATATACACCGGCATCGCAATGCATGGCAATTTCACAACCACCCCCAAACACATAGCCTTGGGTGGCCACCACCACGGGAACTTTGGCCATACGCATACGCATATTGATCTGTTGAAAATCATCAACCAGCTTTTCAAGGGCATCATATTGCTTTTGGGCAGTCAACATGCCAATATTCATCAAATTGGCACCCACCGAAAATTGTTTGGCGTTGTTGCCAATCACCAAACCGTTCCATCCTTCATTTTCGGCTTTTTCAACGGCTTCTAACATACCTTGACCAATGCCATCACCAATGGCGTTGCTTTTGGAGGTAAATTCCAAACACATCACGCCGTCGCCAATATCGTGCACCGTGCATTCGCTGTTTTTGAGCACCGGACTTTGGTGACTCAAGCGACTGAGAATAATGGTGTTTTTAGTGGTGGGAAGAGCTTCAAAAGTGTTGCTTTCCAGATCAAAATACTGCCGCTTTTCGTTGGCTTGCTTATAAAATGCTGTGGCACCATGGGCTTGCAGGGTTTTAATCCATTCTGGAATGGGATGACCGGCTTCTTCAAGCAAGGCAATACCGGCCTCCAGCCCAATAAGATCCCAATATTCAAAGGGGCCGTACTCCCACACATAGCCGGCACGCATGGCGTCATCTACCAAATAATATTGGGAAGCTATCTCAGGCACCCGAGCAGCAGCATAGGCAAAAAGGGCCGTGAAATAGCGCTTAAAAAACTGGGCTTCTTTAGTTTCTCCAGAAATCAAAAAAGAGAGTCTCTTGTTCATCAACGCAATGCCTTTGGCATTTTTAGCAAATTCTGATTTTGGTTTTTTTAAAGGACCATAGGTGAGGGTTTCCAAATCCAACACATTGATAATGCTTTTCCCGTTTTCATCCCGCTGGTTGGTTTTTTCATAAAATCCTTTACCTGATTTGTTGCCGTAATATTGTTGCGCTAATAGAAATTCCATAAACTTGGGTTCGGGGCGGTTTTTGAGGGCGTCCATATAGGCATCTCCTTGCACGGCACTTTGCACAAAGGCCGTTACTTTTTCGCCCACATCCAAGCCCACTAGATCTTGCAGCCGAAAGGTGGCCGTGTTGGGTCGGCCAATAAGACTTCCTGTGAGGGCGTCTACCTCTTCTACAGAAAGTTTTAATTCGTCTGTAAGCAAGGTCATTTCGGTGCCAGACATCACGCCAACGCGATTAGCAATAAACGCCGGCGTATCTTTACATAGCACTGTTTTTTTACCTAGCGTTTCGGCCCCAAACGCCATAAAAAAGTCAATGACTTCCGGGGCGGTTTGAGGTGTCGGAATGATCTCCAAAAGTTGTAAATAGCGGGGAGGATTAAAAAAATGAGTGCCGCAGAAGTGCGTTTTAAAAGAATCACTTCTACCCTTGGCCAATAGATTGATCGGAATGCTGGAAGTGTTGGTTGATACCAAACTTTTCAGATTTCTATATTGATCTACCTTTTCAAAGATTTGTTGCTTTATTTCCAACTTTTCTACCACCACTTCTATGATCCAATCGGCAGTGCTAATTTTTTCAAAGTCGTCTTCAAAATTTCCAGTGCTGATGTGCGAGGCAAATTGCCTATCGTATAGCGGTGCCGGTTTGGAGGCAATGGCTTTTTTTAAGGCTCCGTTTACTAAATCGTTTTTTTGTTCAGGGGCTGAGGTATTGGGGGTGGGAATGTCTAAAAGCAATACCTCAAAACCAACATTGGCTAAATGACAGGCAATGCCAGAACCCATAACACCCGATCCTAAAACAGCTACTTTTTGAATGCGAAAATTCATAAGCTTAGATTTTATGTAACGAATCTACTAAAAAAAATGACATGGTGTCATTTTTTGTTTTACATTTGAAAAAAAGAAAAAAATGAGTTTAGATTATATGCTTTCTCAATTTCAAGAGCGAGCCGAAAACACAGAGCCCATTGGTGGAATCATTAAGTTTGAAGTAGATGGCCAAGGGATTATCATTGATGGTTCGGGAGATAAAAACACAATCAGCGCTGGGAATGGAGAAGCCGATTGCACCAT
>JBMYZB010000045.1:0-12134 GCA_049609945.1 Flavobacteriaceae bacterium | reverse complement strand
CTATTTTTCAGAAAAACGAAAAGGTGACCTAATGGCTCATATGACTAGCGACGTTACAGAAATTCAAACTTCATTTTTATCTGTTTTAGAACTTTTGGTGCGAGAGCCCCTAACCATTTTATTCACCCTTGCATTTATGTTTTCCTTTAGTGTGAAATTGAGTGTGTTTGTGTTGTTGTTCATTCCCCTTTCTGGCATTGTTATTTCATTATTAGGTAAAAAACTAAAAAAACAAGCGCTTGGAGTGCAAGAAGAACAAGCCCACTTTTTAAACCTTATGGAAGAAACTGTGAACGGACAAAAAATTATTAAAATCTTTGGTGGTGATAGCCACTTTAAAAAGCGTTTTCACAATACCACCCAACGCTTCTACAAGCTATCAAATCAATTGATTAACCGCGTTAATTTGGCAGCACCGGCCAGTGAATTTTTAGGTATTTGTGTTATTGGCATACTCTTGTGGTTTGGAGGGCGCATGGTGTTATTAGAAAACAGCCTGACAGGACCAGAGTTTATTGTTTATATGGGCTTGGCCTATAACATTCTCACCCCAGCTAAGGCTATTAGTAAAGCTGGCTATAGCATTCAAAAAGGAAATGCGGCAGCCCAACGGATCTTAGCTATTTTTGAAGCCCAAAATACCGTTAAAGAGGCTCCAAATGCTGTATCTCTAAATAAGCTTGAGCACGGTGTAGGTTTTGAAAATATTTCGTTTCAATATAAAAATCAGACGGTTATTCATGAGTTGAATTTAACCCTAAAGAAAGGAGAAACCCTGGCACTAGTAGGTCCCTCGGGGGGAGGAAAAACAACCCTTGCAAATTTATTATGCCGTTTTTATGATGTAGGTTCGGGTCAAATTACGATAGATGGTATCCCCCTTTCACAATTAAAAAAAGAATCGCTATATCAATTGATAAGCATCGTTACTCAAGAAACCATTTTGTTTAATGATACTGTAGCTAACAATTTATTGTTAGGTGATCCTGCCGCCACAGAAGAATCAATTATACAGGCAGCAAAAGCAGCACATGCCCATGATTTCATAGAAAAACTTCCTTTGGGTTATAAAACCCTAATAGGCGAAAATGGCAATAAATTATCTGGAGGACAAAAACAACGACTGGCCATTGCCCGAGCCTTGCTTAAAGACCCTCAACTTTTAATTTTGGATGAAGCCACAGCAGCCCTAGATTCGGCCTCAGAACATTTGGTGCAGCAGGCCTTAGAAAAATTAATGGCAAATCGCACGGTGCTAATTATTGCCCATCGTCTATCTACCATAAAAAAAGCAACACATATTGCAGTGATTGAAGAAGGTAAAATTGTGGAAATAGGAAATCACCAACAACTGATTAAAACAAACACACGCTATAAAAAGCTTGTTGCTCTGCAATCTTAAAATCTAGATTAAACCTTTTTCGTAAATTCATGTCAAAAAGATAAAAATTTTGGAGACATCACAAACGCAATTGATCCAGGCATTGCAAAATCCCGAAACGCAAGAAAAAGCTTTTCAGGGGTTGGTATCCACCTATAAAGAGCGTTTGTATTGGCATGTAAGAAAAATTGTTTTAGACCATGAAGATGCCAATGATGTGATTCAAAATACGTTTATTAAAATTTATATGAACATTAATAGATTTCAAGGTCAAAGTAAGATTTATACTTGGATGTATCGCATAGCCACCAATGAAGCACTCAATTTTATTCAAAAAAAGGCAACAAAGTTGGGGCTAACCAATGAAAGTTGGATTGAAGCCAAAGCCTCCGGATTGGTGGCAGATTCATATTTTGATGGAGACCAAGCTAGCCTAACATTACAAAAAGCCATTGCCGCTTTGTCAGAAAAGCAACGCTTAATTTTCAATATGAAATATTTTGACGATCTAAAATATGAAGCCATTTCCGAAATCCTAGACACCTCAGTGGGTGCCTTAAAGGCATCTTATCATCATGCCACACAAAAAATTAAAAAACACCTTACCAATGAAAACCAATAAAACAAACCCTTTTAAGGTTCCTACTAAATATTTTAAGGAATTGGAGGTTTCATTGCTCAAGCAAACTAGAACTAAACTGTATGCCCCTTTTCAAGTGCCTGAAGCATATTTTGAATCCCTTGAAAAACATATTTTACAAAAAACTATTCCTGCTCCTAAAGCAGAAAGTAACTTCTCTTTCTATGCCATTGCTGCTGTGTTTATGGTTTTGATAATGAGTTTTTTCTGGATTCAATACACCAATGTTGACCCTATATCTGATGAAGTTTTGGAGTGGGTTCTTTTGGAAGAAATGAATACCTATGAACTAGCATCTTATGTGGAGACTCCTGCCACATTAAACGCTCTTGAAAACACAGAGGCTATTGACATTGACTTTTTAGATTATTCTTTTGATTTTAACGAAACTAACACCTATGAAAACAGTATCGATTAATATTACCTTAGCATTTTTTTTGTTAAGCACCATTTCCTTATGTGCCCAAAAAAGGAGCTATGAAAGGATCAAAGCCCAGAAGATGGCATATATTGTAGATAATAGCAATTTAAATGCGGAAGAAGAAACTACTTTTTGGGAAATTTTTGGTGCCTCAGAAGATTCGCTTTACAAAACGCTTTACAGAAAGAAAAAAGCCATAAAAAAAGAATTAAAAGAATATGGCGCTTCACTCACTGCTCAAGAAATCAAAACTAAAATTGAAATGTTAGACCAGATGGAAAGTGATAAAGCACAGATCATCAAAAACAGAAATCAAGCTTTAATGAAAGAACTTTCCCCGCAAAAAGCCCTTCAAATTATACATGCTGCTGATGAATTCAGTAGAGAAATGTATCGGCGAGGACAAAGAGATCAAAAAAATCAAGAAAGAGGGCCTTCAAATTAAAGTTATGTTACTTTGTCTTTAAAAATACATAGAAACATAGCCTTAGGGGCTATTCTGGGGCTTCAACGCATATTAGACCAACACCAACCTGCCCGAATTGTAGTGCCCCAAATGTTTAAAATGCATCGGCAGTGGGGAAGTAGGGATCGAAAAACGTTTGGGAAAATTCTTTTTGACATTATGCGATGGAAAGCACTCTTTGCCCATTGTGCTCAAACCACTAAACAAAATCCAAATTATTATTGGGAATTGGTTGGTGTTTGGTGTGTGTTAAATAAAATTGAACTGCCTGCGTGGGAAGAATTAAAAACACTTTCATCAACTAAAATCTTATCTCATTACAATAACCCCAAGTTGAGCAATATGTTGCGGCAAAGTTTTCCACAATGGCTACATGAACTTGGAATCAATTCCCTTGGAGCTCAATTATGGGATCAAGAAATGAAAGCTTTAAATCAACCCACCATAAGAGCTATAAGAGTTAATCGATTAAAATCAACACCCAAAAAGTTGAAACAAGTCTTATGGGATCATCACCAGGTAGAAACCTTTTTGATGGCAGATTATCCGGATGGTCTTTTTTTTAAAAACCATGAGCAATTAAAACGATTACCTCTTTTTGAGAAAGGGCTTTTTGAAATTCAAGACGGCAATTCTCAAAGAGTGGCTCCCTTTTGCCATGTGCTTCCAGGACAAAAGATACTAGATGCCTGTGCCGGTTCTGGCGGAAAAAGTTTGCATTTAGCCACATTGATGGAAAACAGTGGAATAGTTTTAGCCTCTGATATTCGTCAAAATGCTCTGGATCAAGTTCATATTAGAGCCCAACGCAATGGCCTAGAGAACATTCAAACATGTCTTGCCGATAGCATTCCAAAAAGCTGGATCAACAATACCAATGTGGTACTAATTGACGCTCCTTGTAGTGGAACGGGGGTCATTCAAGGCTCACCTGAAACCAAATGGTTGCTCACTCAAATAAAATTAGAAAACCTTCTACAAGAGCAAGCAAAACTACTTCAAAACAAAGCCCAATATGTGAAACCCAATGGAACTTTAATTTATGCTACCTGTTCCATCTTGGCTGAAGAAAATCAAAAACAAATTGAAGCTTTTCTCACTTCCTCAATCGGAGAAAATTTTAAATTAGAAAAACAAGACCTCCACCTAACGCAAGAAACCGGTTTTAATGGATTTTTTATGGCACGTCTTAGAAAAAAATCATAATCTTTTCTCCTTTTGGATTATCTTTATTACTCGTATAATTGCACCTTGTAAATACTGACCTCAATGATAATAAAGCTAAAAAATCATCACCTTATTGCCCTGAGTTTCGGTATCGTTTATTTATGGTTTGGTGCACTTAAATTTTTTCCTTCATGGAGCCCAGCTGAAACGCTTGCCACACAAACCATAGAAATTCTAACTTTTAACTATCTAAAAAACCCAATATCCATAAAGGCTTTGGCGCTTTGGGAAACCACAATTGGCCTTCTATTTATACTCAATTGGTTCCGTAAAACAACCATTGTGTTAACCCTCATTCATATGATCTTAACCCTCACCACTGTATTCCTTTTTCCAGAACAATTATTCAATCAAATACCACATCAACTCACCCTATTCGGCCAATACGTAATTAAAAATTTGATACTTATTGCAGCCCTAATAGCTCTTTACAAACACCCATCCACTAGCGTGCTATAGCTTTTTTTGGTCTGTGAATAACAAGAAGATAACTTCCCATTTTGATTGGCTATAAAGAGGAAGTATGTGCGTTGAAAAATTTATTTTTGTGGTTTAATTCCTCAGTTGATGATCCACTTTTTTGGCAATGTGCACACAAAAATTTATGCTGTTGAAACCAAGACTACACTAACTACAGCAGATCAAAAAAAACTTTATTGGCTTTTTGATGAAGTGCCTCTCATAGAAAAACAAACCCTCAGCGGAACTTTTATTGGTCCTCATGCCAATATGATTAGTCCCTGGTCAACCAATGCGGTAGAAATTACACAAAATATGGGTATTTCGGGCATATTGAGAATAGAAGAATTTACACCCAAAAAAGAAGGCGTTGCCCATGACCCCATGCTTTTTTCTGTTTATGATCAGTTAAATCAAAAACTTTTTGAAACCGCACGACAACCGGAAGCTATTCGAAACATCCAAAACATTAAAGCCTATAATGAAGAAGAAGGATTGGCCCTCAATCCAGAAGAAATTACCTATTTAAATCAACTCGCCCAAGACCTAAAACGTCCTCTAACCGATTCCGAAGTATTTGGATTTTCTCAGGTCAATTCAGAGCACTGCCGCCATAAAATTTTTAATGGCACCTTTATTATTGACGGGCAAGAAAAAGAACACAGTCTTTTTCAACTGATCAAAAAAACGGCAAAAGCCCACCCCAATCAAATTGTATCGGCTTATAAAGACAATGTAGCTTTTCTAAAGGGGCCCACACTCACCCAATTTGCTCCAGAAAAACCCGAACAAGCAAGCCCCTATGTTAAAAAGCAAGTTGAAAGCATCATTTCATTAAAAGCAGAAACCCACAATTTTCCTACCACAGTGGAGCCCTTCAATGGTGCTGCCACAGGCTCCGGAGGTGAAATTAGAGATCGAATGGCTGGAGGACAAGGATCACTCCCCTACGCAGGTTCTGCGGTATATATGACCCCCTATGCGCGAGTCTCAAAAAAACATCTCTGGGAAAATGGCTTTCCTGCCCGCCCTTGGTTATACCAAACCCCGGTAGATCTTTTGATTAAAGCCTCCAATGGAGCCTCAGATTTTGGGAATAAATTTGGACAACCGCTCATTAATGGTTCCTTACTTACTTTTGAACACCAAGAACAAGATAGACAATGGGGCTACGATAAAGTAATTATGCTAGCCGGAGGTATTGGTTCCGGAACCAAAGAACAAGCCCTTAAACAAAAACCAAAAAAAGGCGATTTAATTCTTCTGTTAGGAGGTGATAATTATCGCATTGGGATGGGAGGTGCCGCCGTTTCCTCAGCCAATACAGGAGAGTTTGAAAACGCTATTGAACTTAATGCTGTGCAACGCTCCAACCCCGAAATGCAAAAACGCGTGGCTAACACCATTAGAGCTTTGGTAGAAAGAGGAAAGAATCCCATTGTCTCTATCCATGACCACGGAGCTGGTGGTCACTTAAACTGCTTCTCAGAATTAGTAGAAGAAAATGGTGGACGTATTGCCTTAAACAAACTTCCTTTGGGTGACCCTACCCTATCTGCTAAAGAACTTATTGGAAACGAATCACAAGAACGAATGGGATTGATCATAGCCCAGGAAGACCTCCCTTTACTACAAAAGATTGCCCAACGAGAAAGAGCCCCCCTATATGTGGTGGGTACAGTCTCAGACGATCATCAATTTATTTTTGAAGATTCGCAAAGCGGAGAAAAACCTATCGACCTGCATTTGGATGCCTTTTTTGGTAGTGCGCCTAAAACTATAATGCAAGACCAAACCACACCCTTTCCTTTCAAAAACATTCCATACTCCACCAAAGCAATACAAACCTATCTGGAAAACGTCCTTCAAATTGAAGCCGTGGCTTGTAAAGATTGGCTCACTAACAAAGTGGATCGCTGTGTTTCTGGACGCGTGGCTCAGCAACAAACCGTGGGCAGTCTCCAATTGCCTTTAAGCAACTGTGGGGTGGTGGCATTAGATTATGAAAATCACCAAGGTATTGCCACCGCCATTGGACATGCGCCATTGGTGGCCTTGATTGATGCCGCAAAAGGCAGTCAAATGGCTATTGCAGAAAGTTTAACCAATCTCATTTGGGCTCCTCTTGAGAAAGGACTCACGTCTGTAAGCCTCTCTGCCAATTGGATGTGGGCTTGTAATAACCCCGGTGAAGATGCCCGACTCTATGAAGCCGTAGAAGCTTGTTCCGAATTTGCCATTGCTCTAGGCATCAATATTCCCACCGGAAAAGACTCCCTTTCCATGAAACAAAAATATGAGGATAACACCGTGATCGCTCCGGGAACCGTAATCATTTCTGCCGCAGGCACCTGTGCTGATATACGAAAAACGGTTACGCCTGCACTGCAAACTCAAGGCGGTGCCCTATATTACATAGATTTATCGGGTGAACCCCTCCGATTGGGGGGCTCTTCCTTTGCGCAAACCCAAAACTGCATTGGAAATGAAGTGGCTGGGATTGCTGATGCAGCTTACTTTAAAAAAGTTTTTGAATTTGTTCAAACCCTAATTATAGACGAAAAAATTAATGCCGGTCACGATATTTCTTCTGGTGGGTTCTTAGTAACTCTACTTGAAATGGCCTTCCCGAATCCCAATACAGGACTGCAATTACACCTTCAAGGCATAACCTCTAAAGATGATGTTGAATTGTTTTTTGCTGAAAATGCAGGCCTCATTTTGCAATCCAATGAGCCTCTCGATCAGTGGGCTAAAAAAGAGCAAATCAACTGTATTAAGATTGGTAACTTAACCTCTGGTACAGAATGTGTTGCCACAACTGCAAGAGGAAAGCACTGCTTTGATATTGCTGCACTCCGTGATCTTTGGTTTTCGACCTCTGCTCAATTGGATGCCCAACAAACATATGGTGATTTTGCCCAACAACGAATGGCTAATTATAAAAAACAACCCCTAGAATTTAGCTTTCCATCACATTTCACAGGGCAACTTACACCCCAATCCAAAAAGCCAAAAATTAAAGCCGCTGTTATTCGTGAGCAAGGGAGTAATTCAGAGCGCGAAATGGCTAACGCCCTTCATTTAGCGGGGTTTGAAGTGGTTGATGTACATATGACGGATCTTATTTCTGGTCGAACAACTTTAGAAGATTTTCATTTTTTAGCCGCTGTGGGAGGCTTTTCGAATTCAGATGTGCTTGGTTCAGCCAAAGGATGGGCAGGCTCCTTCAAATACAACAACAAAGCCAAACATAGTCTGGAGGCCTTCTTTGAACGAAAAGATACGCTTTCTCTAGGGGTTTGTAATGGCTGCCAACTATTTATCAGTTTAGGTTTGCTTAACCCTGAGCACAATGAAAAACCAAAGATGCTGCACAACAATTCACAAAAATTTGAATGCCAATTCACAGCCGTAACAATCAAAGAGTCTCCTGCTGTTATGCTAAAAAATATGGAGGG
The DNA here is from genome assembly GCA_049609945.1 of Flavobacteriaceae bacterium. GTDB lineage: Bacteria > Bacteroidota > Bacteroidia > Flavobacteriales > Flavobacteriaceae > JADHMP01. The sequence goes on along the minus strand of JBMYZB010000045.1, from coordinate 4,079 downwards.
CAGTACCTTGGGTATCTGGGCAGCGCACGGAGAAGGTAAATTTGCTTTTCCCTACTCTGAAAATCAATATTATATCCCAGCAACCTATCATCAAGAAGGCTATCCGGCTAATCCCAACGGTTCTCAATATAATGCCGCAATGCTTACCAATAAAGATGGTCGTCATTTGGTAATGATGCCTCATTTGGAACGTTCCACTTTTCCGTGGAACTGGGGACATTATCCTCATGAAAGAAATGACCATGTTAGCCCTTGGATGTTAGCATTTGAAAATGCTTTCAAATGGTTAGCGCAAAAACAGTGAGCATTTCTAACAAAAAAATTGCTATTTTGCATAAAATAGCATAGCGATGACGCCAACAAGATTATTCGATTTTATAGCTTATCAATTAGAACATCATCCACTAGATAACGCTTTCTCTACTAAATATGATGGAAAATGGGAGCGCATTTCCACAGCCGTATTTTATGAAAAATCACAGGCTATGAGTAAAGCGCTGCTATCATTAGGGGTGAAACCTATGGATAAAATTGCCATGATTTCTTCCAATAATCGAACCGAATGGGGCATTACCGATTGTGGTCTTTCTCGAATTGGCGCCATCAACGTGCCCATTTATCCAACAATTTCAGCCTCCGATTATGAATACATTTTAAAACACTCTGAAAGCAAGTATTGTTTTGTGTCAGATCAAGAAGTATATGACAAAGTCAAATCCATTCAAAAGAAAGTACCAACATTAGAAAAAGTTTTTAGTTATGATACCATTGAAGGCTGCTCTCACTGGAGTGAACTGCTGGACATTGGAGCCAAACAAAGCAACTTAAAAGAGGTTGAATCTATTGCTAAAAAAGTTGAACCTTCAGATTTGGCAACCATCATATATACTTCTGGAACTACTGGCACTCCTAAAGGCGTCATGCTAAGTCATCAAAATGTGGTGTCCAATGTTTTGGCAAGCTCCAAAAGACTTCCACTTGAGCCAGGAGCTTCAAAAGCTCTTAGCTTTTTACCCCTCTGTCATATCTATGAGCGTGTGATCCTCTACATCTACATATACAATAGCATATCCGTTTCCTTTGCAGAATCTTTAGAAACTATTGCAGACAATTTAAAAGAGGAAAAACCACATGTAATGACTGCTGTGCCCCGCCTACTAGAAAAGGTATATGATAAAATTTATGCCAAAGGGGATGAATTAAGTGGCATCAAAAAAAAGCTTTTTTACTGGGCTGTTAAAATTGGTTTACAATTTGAACCCTATGGTCAAAATGGACTCGTGTATGGTCTAAAACTAGCCCTTGCCCGTAAACTAATTTTATCAAAATGGAAAGCAGCATTGGGTGATAACTTAAGTTTGATTGCTTCCGGTAGTGCACCCTTACAACCCCGTTTGGCTCGAATATTTACAGCAGCCGGTATGACTGTGGTGGAAGGCTATGGTCTTACAGAAACCTCTCCCGTTATTTCTGTAAACGACCTAAGGGAGGGTGGCTTTCGTGTGGGCACAGTAGGTAAAGTTATTGAAGGTGTGGAAGTGAAAATTGCTGAAGACGGTGAAATTCTATGTAAAGGCCCCAACGTGATGCAAGGCTATTACAAACAACCCGATCTCACCAAACAAGTTATGAGTGGAGACTATTTTCATACGGGAGATATTGGAGAAATTGATGCCGATGGTTTTTTGAGAATAACTGATCGCAAAAAAGAGATGTTTAAAACCTCTGGCGGAAAATATATTGCCCCTCAAGTGATTGAAAATCGAATGAAGCAATCCCTTTTCATTGAGCAAATTATGGTGGTGGGCGAAGGCCAAAAAATGCCTGCTGCTCTCATTCAACCAAACTTTTTATATATTGAGAATTGGATGAGAGAACAAGGGCTGAAACCCGAAAAAGATTTCAAAAATTTAATCCAAAACAAAACTCTTTTAGAAGCCGTCCAAAATGATATTGACCAACACAACCAGCACTTTGGCCAATGGGAACGCATTAAAGCCTTTGCATTAACCCCAGAGGAATGGACCGTGGAGGGTGGACATGTGACACCCACTATGAAACTGAAAAGAAAGGTGATTGCTGAAAAATATAAAACACTAATTGCAGGATTGTATGCCTAATAGATTAGTAAAAAAAACCAAAAAAAAATACATTTTTGTTATGCATGCATAGTAATTTGATGTAATTTTGGATAATGAAACAAGAAACACTAGACGGTATATTAAGAGCTACTTGGCAAACAGTGAGCAAGATGTATAATAAAGAAGCGCAAAAGTTTAATTCTACGATGGCAACGGGCTTTGCTTTATTGAGTATTGCCCCAGAAGGAACGCCCTCAACAGCATTGGGTCCCAAAATGGGTATGGCGGCCACTAGCTTGTCACGCTTGTTAAAGACAATGGAAGCACGCAATTTGATCTATCGAGTGCCCAACCCCGAAGATGGAAGAAGTGTACTTCTTTGCCTAACCCCTTTTGGAGTCCAAAAAAGAGAAGACTCTAAAGCAGTGGTGCTAAAATTTAATGAAACCCTTCGCCAAAAAATTGAGCCCTCAAAAATTAAAACATTTTTAGAAGTCTCACAGCACATTATTGATACGGCACAAGTTTTTTCCTATTACTAAACCAAATCACACAAATAACTATGAAAACAAAAACGATTAATTCTCAAAAAGGGGGTGCTTTTATTTTAATGGCAACCCAGCCAAAAGATGTATTCTCTCCAGAAGATTTCTCCGAGGAGCAGCAAATGATGAAGGAAGCTGTTGTAGAATTCTTGGATCGAGAAATTTGGCCTCAAAAAGCGCGTTTTGAACAAAAAGATTACGCCCTTACAGAAGCCTTAATGAAAAAAGCAGGAGACTTAGGATTTTTATGTGTTGGTGTTCCGGAAGTCTATGGGGGAATGGGAATGAACTTTGTTTCTACCATGTTGGTTTGTGATTATATTTCTGGGGCTACAGGTTCTTTTTCAACTGCTTTTGGAGCTCACACCGGAATTGGAACATTACCTATTTTACTGTATGGTACTGAAGAACAAAAACTACAATATGTTTCCAAATTGGCTAGCGGAGAATGGATTGGAGCCTACTGTTTAACAGAACCAGGAGCAGGTTCTGATGCTAACTCTGGGAAGACAAAAGCAGTTCTATCAGAAGATGGTAGTCATTACAAAATCTCCGGTCAAAAAATGTGGATTTCAAACGCAGGATATGCCAATGTATTCACTGTTTTTGCTCGTATTGAAGACGATAAAAATATTACCGCGTTTATTGTTCCCTATGAGACTGATAATGGAATTACCCTCGGGGAAGAAGAACATAAGTTGGGTATTCATGCCTCTTCTACGCGGCAGGTCTTTTTTAATGAAACCAAGGTGCCTGTGGCCAATATGTTGGCCAAACGAGGAGAAGGTTTTAAAATTGCCATCAATACCCTTAACGTAGGCCGTATAAAATTAGGAGTTGCTTGTTTGGAAGCTCAAAGAAGAACAATTAGTGGAGCGGTGCAATATGCCAACGAGCGCATTCAATTTAAAACACCCATTGCCCAATTTGGAGCCATAAAAGAAAAAATTGCTCGTATGGCCACACAGTGCTTTACAGGAGAGTCGGCTTGTTATAGAGCTGCACATGTTATTGATCAAGCCATTCATAATTACGAAGCAAAGGGCATGACTTTATTTGAATCAGAATTAAAGGCCTATGAAGAATTTGCCATAGAAAGTTCTATCATCAAAGTGGCTTGCTCAGAAGCTGTTCAAAATTGTGCTGATGATGGCATTCAAATTTTTGGTGGAATGGGCTTTTCTGCCGATACGCCTATGGAAGCAGCTTGGCGTGATGCACGTATTGGGCGCATTTATGAAGGAACCAATGAAATAAATAGTATGTTGGCCGTGGGCATGTTGATGAAAAAAGGACTCAAAGCTCAATTGCCTTTGATGGAAGCTATTATGCAGGCGGCGGCTATGGGTAATACAGAAAATAAAGAAGATCAGTCCACTTTAGGACAAGAAACGGTCTTGATTAATAACAGTAAAACCATCTTTTTGACACTCTTAGGCAATGCCATGCAAAC
>JBMYZB010000044.1:0-12154 GCA_049609945.1 Flavobacteriaceae bacterium | reverse complement strand
CATTGCTGCAAAATGATATTTTTTTTTTCAAATGGGCCATAGGCCTGCTGGATGGTGAAACCATATCTAATGAAAGGCCTAGAATGAGCGCACGAATAAACATCATTTTTCCGGCAATAAAATTAGCTGGGAGGCAATGAAGGGCTTTGTTACCCACTCCTACGTCAAAAAAGTCTCCGGTCAGAAGAGCCGAATTGATCAAGGCTTGTTTTTTAAATTTCATTCGTTTGGGCTGTGAGGTAGTACCAGAAGTTTCAATCCAAATGGTGGGCAAAGGATTGAGCCAATCCATCAAAAAGTCGCCCATAAATCGCTCAAATTGGTCGCCTTCTTTGATAAAACTTAGAGCTACCATTTTAAGATCTTCACGGGTGTAGTGAAAACCATTAAGTTGAAATCGATTGTGAATTTTAGTAAAATCTGGTGTGTTCATCTAAATTGATTTTGTAAGGTTGTGAATCCAATTTTTCCAGCCGTATTTTTTTGAAAGCAATAATAAAAATAAAGGGTATAAAACCAAACAGGTCAAAAGCATTTCAGTGGTTAGTTTAGGCTCTGCAACATCAATCCAAAGGGAATCGGTTTGAAAGGCCGTCCATGTTGAAGTGACCAAAAGGGCCATAATTAAATTGTTGGCGGCATGAAAACCCAATGCCAGTTCTATGCCGTCATCCATTAATGTGATTATACCTAAGAAAAGACCGGTACCGATATAATAAACTAAAAGACCATAGCCCAATTTCGCTACTTCCGGATTAAACAAATGTAAACTACCAAAAAGGACGGCCGTTAGTAACAAGGGCATCCATCTGTTTTTTGTGAGGGTTGCAAAACCTTGTAAAAGGTAGCCTCTAAACAAAAGTTCCTCCAAACTGGTTTGAATGGGAATAAGCAAAACGCCAATGGTCAGTAATAGAAAAAAAGCTGAGGGATTAAAATTCCATTGATAGTCTTGAGGAGAAAAAGCAACATCTATCAAAACCACAGATACGGTAACCCCTCCCCATATAAAAAAGGAAAAGAAAATACGTTTCCAATCCAACTGCGTTCTTGCAGTGATAACAGACGTTAAAGAACGATCATGCAATTTGATGACCACCAACCAAAAACCAAGAAAAGCAATAGCAAATGGAAGTAATAATAAAAACAATTGTACATTTTTGTTTAAAGCTCGAATTAATTCCATAGGATCTGTTGTGGTGGTAATGGCTGTTGTATTTTGCATAATAACAACGCTTAGCGGAATTTGTCCCACAACATTAAAGAGTATTACAATTAATGAACCGAGTAAATACATCCAAAATGGATTTTTAAACTGTCTAACTTGTTCTAAAAACATATGTTAAAAATTTAAATTCCATACCCCTCCTACTTCGATAGACAAACGTCCGCAATCCACTTGTAAGGGTAAATCTATATTGTTTGTAAATAGTGATCCTGTTCCTAAGCCTTGGGGTACATTTATATTTAGCGAATAGGTCCACTGAGCAATGGCATTTAATCCAATATTACTTTCAAGGGCACTGGTTACCCACCAGCCGATATTTCGTTTTTTGGCCATTTGTATCCATTCTTGAGTCTCTTGAAAACCGCCCAATAAACTTGGCTTTAAAATAAGGAATTGCGGTTGGATTTCTTCTAAAATTTTTTCCTTTTTAACGGAGCCACAAACTCCAATCAATTCTTCATCCAAGGCAATGGGGAGAGGAGATTTTTGGCACAAAAAAGCCATTTCTTCAAAATTATTTGGTGCTATTGGCTGTTCAATAGAGTGAATTTCAAAAGCGCTCAATTGGTTTAGTTTACCTAAAGCTTCTTGAGGTGCAAATGCGCCATTGGCATCTACTCTAATAGTGACCTCCCGCGCAGAAAATTCATTTCGGATGGCTTTAATTAGATCCAATTCTTGATCAAAATCTATAGCGCCAATTTTAAGTTTAATAAAAGTATAACCGTTCTTTAATAATGTCTTAATCTGTTCACTCATAAATGCTTGGCTTCCCATCCACACCAGTCCGTTGATAGGAAGAAAATCTTCCCCACGAGAAAAAGGAGAAGGAAATGGTTCCCACCAATGGGGTGCTTTTAGACTTAATAAAGCGGTTTCAAAACCCATCTTTATAGCAGGCCAAGCCGACAAGTCTGGAAGTATTTCTTCCTCAGCAAAAATTTGCGTAACCTGATGGATTTTTTCTTCAAAATCAGGGCGTGCATCGGGGCTCAATCCTTGAATTAAACTACACTCTCCTACTCCTATTTTTCCATCTTTTTGAAGAATCACAAACCAGCTTTGCTTTTGTGTTAAAACCCCTCTAGACGTTCTACTAGGCTGCTTAAAGGTCAACTTGTGTTTTTTAATATCCACCCTCATAGCCTTAAAAAATAATAAAGAAACGTTAGTGCAGAAAAAGCAAAGGTGGAAAGTGCTAAGTGTTTTAATTCGGGATCTAGTAATTTTGGATTTTTATTTTTATACACACGTAAAAAATGGATTGCTAAGGGAATTAAAGCCAATAAGGGCAACGAAAAATAAGCGGATAGAAAAGGAATAAAAATCTTTACCATTAAAAGCGTAGCAAGGCTTATCAAAGTCAAATGATACCATCTAGCATTTCTATTTCCTAAAAACACAACTAGCGTATTTTTTCCCATGGCGGCATCATTTTCGCGATCGCGCATGTTGTTTAAATTTAATACGCCAACGGATAGAAAACCAATAATAAGAGCCAACTCCACAAGGCGAGTAGATATGTATTGTTGTTGAACAAAGGCAGACCCTAATACACTCAATAAACCAAAGAAAAGAAAGACAAAAAGATCACCAAGTCCGCTATAGCCGTAGGCATTATTACCCACAGTATAAGAAACGGCTGCCCAAACAGACAAACAGCTTAATCCTAAAAATAGGATTAAATAATAGAGGGAAGAAGTACCAAAAGCTAACCATATGATAATTAATGAACACCCTAAAGCCAAGAGCGATGTCATTATCATGCCCGTTTTGAGCTCTTTGGAAGTTAGCAATCCCAATTGGAGCGTTCGTTTTGGCCCAACTCTATGGGCATTATCTGTTCCTTTGGTCCCATCTCCATAATCATTTGCAAGATTAGAAATGATCTGAAACAAAATGCCCGTAAAAAGCATCAGCCAAAAAAGTATCCACGAAAAATTGGGATTAGAAAGACAATAAGCATTTCCTAACAAGATGCCGGAAACGGAGAGGGGAAGTGTTCTAAGCCGAGCGGCTTGCATCCATACCCGAGCTTTTTTTATCATGCTAGGGAAACTTTGGATATTTCTTGAAATTGGGAGGTCTCTTTTCCAAAAAGGCTTGCTTTCCTTCTTGTGCTTCTTCCATCAAATAATACATCAGCGTGGCGTCTCCGGCCAATTGCATTAAACCATGTTGTCCATCCAATTCGGCATTGAGAGAGCGTTTAATCATTCTCAAGGCCAGAGGGCTTCTTTGTTGGATAATGGAACACCATTCCATTACAGTATCTTCCAAATATTCTAGGGGAACAACCTTGTTTACTAATCCCATATCAAGGGCTTCTTGTGCAGAATATTGCTGACATAAAAACCAAATTTCTCGTGCCTTTTTTTGACCAACATGTCGAGCCAAATAGGATGAACCAAAGCCCCCGTCAAAGCTTCCAACTTTGGGACCTGTTTGCCCAAAAATAGCATTTTCACTGGCAACTGATAAGTCGCACACTACGTGCAATACGTGCCCCCCTCCTATAGCATAACCATTAACCATAGCAATTACGGGTTTAGGTAATTCTCGAATGCGTTTGTGAAGATCCAGAACATTTAAGCGTGGAACACCATCTTCGCCCACATAGCCGCCAACACCTTTCACGTTTTGATCACCTCCACTGCAAAAAGCTTTATCTCCAATACCGGTAAAAACAACAACATCAATATCATTGCGCTCCCTGCAAATTTCCATGGCCTCCAACATTTGGTTATTGGTTTCAGGACGAAAGGCATTGTATACTTCCGGTCTATTAATTGTAATTTTTGCTACACCCTCGTAAAACTCAAAAAGAATGTCACTGTACTCTGCAATAGTTTTCCAACTTCTCATGTCGAATTTTTTGTAAAAATACTGATTTATTAATGAGTCTAAAACAGTTTTTGTTTGGGTTTGACAAAATAATTTTTTTTAATTATCTTAATACTCTAAATGTCTGCCCCAGATGAAACATGAAATTAAACAGACCATTTTTTTTACCGGATTATTTTTATTTGGAATTGGTGTGGGTCTTGAACTAGGGAATTCTGATCAGATCAGCACCATGTATTTTATTAGTGGTATCGTTTTACTTTTAGTAGGAGGACTCACACTTGCTAATAAAAAAAGAATTAAATAAAGTGGCCCTTTATTATAGCATTGCTTTAAAGTAGCCTAACAAAACCTTATCGTTTATCTTTCTAGGGGTTTGAATCTCTAAAATTTTTGGAGTAGAACTCTTTCTAAGAAAACGGGGAAATTTTTGCTTTAATCCCCACATAGATGTTGCTCTAGTGTAGGTAAATCCAAAGGCTTTAGCCAAGTGCTTGGCGTTTCTTTGATGAATAGTTTCAAAATAGCGATCATAAGACGGAGTATCTTTTTGTCCAGGTAAAATTCTAAATATACCACCACCTTGATTGTTAATTATTATTATCCTAAAACTAGGGGGAATATAGTTATTCCACAAAGCATTTATGTCGTAGAAAAAACTTAAATCACCTGTAATTAAAAGGGTTGGTGTTGAAATTACTTGAGCCGCGCCAACAGCTGTAGCTGTACTTCCATCAATTCCGCTAGTTCCGCGGTTACAAAAAAATTGCACCCCAGACTTCCAATCTACCAATTGAGTATATCGAATAGGAGAACTGTTGGCAATTTGCAATTGCCAAACGCCCTTAAGCTGTTGCGCTATAAAATCAAACACTTTTAAATCACTAAAGGGAATTTTATTCAAATAGGAATGGCCTTTATTTTTGTAGGCTGTATATATTTTTCTAACATCGGCTTGAAATTCGCTTGAAACTGCCACCTCATTTTTATACAAAATACTCAAGAAATCATCAGGAGCTTTTTTGATATGCTCTTCTAGGCAGTAATAGGTATTGTAAGCTTTTTTTTTGTCTACATGCCAATGCTTTTGGGGTCTGTTTTTGCGCAGAAATTGTTTAATTTTTTTTGAAACGATCATCCCGCCAAAGGTGAGTACTATTTCGGGTTTTAGATTGTGTTGATCAATGTCATCTGACAACTCAAGAGGAGCCATTAAAGTATCTATAGAGTGGATAGCATTGGGATGTTCTCTATTAGAAGTGGTTTCTGTGAAAACAACAACAGAAGGATCTTCGCAAAGTTTAGAAAATAATTCAGGGCTAATGGCATCAGGAGCCAAAACCCCAATGAGCACCCATTTTTTTGTGGCTTTTTGCCATACTTTTTTTAGCTCATCAACTTTCTTTTTACTTTGTTTAAGTGGTGGATTTTCTAGTTTAAAGGGAATAGAAAGCGCCTTAGGAGTCATACCATATAGTGGTTCTTCCATTGGAATATTAAGATGTACTGGGCCTTTTTGTTTTTGGGCGGTACGCAATACTCGAACTATCTCTTTTATGTTATGGGCCTCAATTTCACTTTGTATTTGTTCAATTTGTTTTTGTGTGGCAGCCTGTGGTATGAGTTTTTGCATGGGGTTTTCTAAGAGGGTTTGGGTAGCGTGAATAACATCAGGCTTAAGTGCTGCTGCCGCTTCAAGATGGGGCTCAAAAACCCCAGTTTGCCGAATGGTTTGACCATCACCAATATCAATGCGATGGGGCATGCGGTCGGCTGAAAGGATAACCAATGGAATGTCACTGTAAAAGGCTTCTGCCACTGCCGGATAAAAATTTAATAATGCAGACCCTGAGGTGCAAACCAAGGCCACAGCTTGTTTCAATTGTTGGGCAATTCCAAGGGCAAAAAAGGCTGCAGCTCGCTCATCCACTATACTATAGGTTTTAAAATTTGGATGACCCAAAAAACCATTAGTCAAAGGGGCATTTCTAGAACCCGCACAAATAACTACATGTTTCACTTCAAATGAAAGACACAGCCTTACCGTTAGTTGAGCAATGGGAATATCAGGATATTGTATAGGAATAGACACCGTTTTCTTTTTCATTTGGCCTTACAAAACTACAAAGCTTTGAGCAACTTTTCACAAAGCAGCTAAAAGTGTTTCGGCTTTACGCTGGGTTTCTTCCCATTCTTGACTGGCCTCACTTTCTGAAGTGATGCCGGCACCCACAAAAAGAGTCACTCGCTGATTTGAAAATTTTGCACAACGCAAGTTCACAAAAAGGTGTGTATTGATTGATGAAAATGGGCCTAAAAAACCGGTATAATATTGCCGGTCATAGCCTTCTTCTTTGTCAATAAAATCAATGGCCTGTTGTCTGGGGATACCCCCAACAGCAGGGGTGGGATGCAAGACATCAATCACTTGTCGCAAAGGTATGTTTGCTATTTTGGCTTGTAGGTCAGTACATAAATGAACCACATTACCTGCAATTTTATTGTATGGTGTTGAGATTTTAAGAGCATCTCTTGAAATAAAAGAAGATAAATCTTCTACAATTTGTTGAGTCACCAACGCTTGTTCATTCCTCTCTTTTGCAGACCAGTGGTATTGATTATTTTTTTTTACTGTTTGAGTGGCGGCCAAGGCCATGGTTTGCATGGTGTCTCCCTTTTTTGAAAGCAACCTCTCGGGTGTGGCACCAAACCAAGTACCCACTTTTGGATGGCTCCAAAGATATACCATAGCCTCAGGATAGCGGAATAACAATCGATTCAAAATAGTTTCTAAAGGGGTGTTTGAATCACTTTTAAATGACCGAGACACCACAATTTTTTGAAATCTTTTAGTAATTAGGATTCGTTTTACTTTTTCAACCAAAGCTATAAAATCAGCCTTTGCTTTGCTGTTGTTATATGAGGTTTTGGGTGAATTGCTAGAAGGGATATTAGTAAATGCAAACGTATTTTTGTTTGTGGATGGAATATAGGGTAGCCGATCTTTTTTATTAAAAGGGGCAAAAACAAAACCATCTTCGTCCAAATTTGAAGTATAATGAAGAGAAACGTTTTTTTGATAATAAAGTTGAATTTTGTTTTCCCCAGGTAATCGAAAAAAAACAAAAGGCCATTCTTGCTTTTCTAGGGCGGTAAATGCTGAGGTTACGGTTTTCAACCCTTAGTTCTTAATTGGTTTAGATAAGGTAGTTAATTTGGCTAAAGAAACAAGTTGGTTTTCTTCATCAACCACTTTTATCTCCCAGAGCTGAATGGTTTTCCCCCAATGCACAGCACGTGCAGTTGCAAACACCTTACCTGAGGCCACACTTCGCAGATGATTTGTAGAAATTTCAATTCCCCTTACCTTTAAATCTGCTTTTTTTGACAATACAAAAACAGCTGCACTGCCCACACTCTCTGCTAGAGCTGCAGTGGCTCCACCGTGAAGTAAACCATCGGGTTGGTGTACTTTAGAAGTAACAGGCATTTCGGCTGTCAAAAAATCTTCTCCAACATCTGTATATTCAATTTCCAACGTTTCCATTAGTGTATTTTTACATATGGCATTGGCCATTTGAAGCACATCCTTCTTTTTCATCTTTTTAGGAATAAAAAAACCCTTTGTGCTTGCACAAAAGGTTTTCGGTTTGTATAACGATCATATCATTTTACCTCTTCAAAATCGACGTCTTGAACATCGTCTTCCCCTTTGGTTTGAGAGGGTTCTTCTTGTCCTCCGGGTGAAGCTTCTGCCCCAGCCTCGGCCTGCGCTTTGTACATTTCTTCGGAAGCATTTTTCCAAGCCTCATTAATCTTTTCTAAGGCCGCATCAATTAGAGCTAAATCTTTGCTTTCATGTGCTTTTTTAAGTTCTTCTAAGGCATCTTCGATTGGCTTTTTCTTATCCTCAGAAAGTTTATCGCCGAATTCTTTCAATTGCTTTTCTGTTTGGAAAATCATTTGATCGGCACTGTTCACTTTATCGGCTTGTTCTTTCGCTTTTTTATCGGCATCGGCATTGGCCTCCGCTTCTTTTTTCATTTTCTCAATTTCTTCTTCGGTCAAACCAGAGGAAGCTTCAATACGAATATCTTGAGATTTATTAGTGGCCTTGTCTAAAGCACTTACCTTAATAATCCCATTCGCATCAATATCAAATGTTACTTCAATTTGTGGCGTGCCGCGCTGTGCCGGTGGGATACCATCTAGGTGAAAACGTCCGATAGTCTTGTTATCAGAGGCCATGGAACGCTCCCCTTGTAAAACGTGTATTTCAACGGAGGGCTGATTGTCTGCTGCCGTGGAAAATACTTGTGATTTTTTTGTTGGAATGGTGGTGTTGGATTCAATTAGTTTGGTCATCACCCCGCCCATAGTTTCAATCCCTAATGATAATGGAGTAACATCTAGCAACAATACATCTTTTACATCGCCAGAAAGCACACCTCCCTGAATGGCAGCACCTACGGCCACCACTTCATCTGGATTCACCCCTTTGGAGGGTTTTTTACCAAAGAATTTTTCTACTTCACTTTGAATGATTGGGATTCGGGTGGAACCTCCAACTAAGATTACTTCATCCACCTCGGAGGTCGATAAACCGGCATCGTCTAGGGCTTGCTTTACAGGGCTCATAGAACGTTTCACAAGTGTATCGGCCAATTTTTCAAAATGGGCTCTTGTTAATGTAGTTACTAAGTGTTTTGGACCACTGTCAGTGGCCGTAACATAGGGCAAATTAATCTCGGTTTGTGTAGAAGATGATAATTCAATTTTAGCTTTTTCTGCGGCCTCTTTTAAGCGTTGCAATGCCATAGGATCTTTTCTTAGATCGATACCCTCATTTTTCAAAAAGGTCTCGGCCAAGAAATCGATGATGACCTGATCAAAGTCATCACCACCCAAGTGAGTATCACCGTTGGTGGACAATACTTCAAAAACACCGTCACCCAATTCTAAGATAGAAATATCAAAAGTTCCTCCCCCCAAATCGTATACGGCAATCTTTTTGTCTGCCCCTCCTTTATCTAATCCATAGGCCAAAGCGGCGGCAGTGGGCTCATTAATAATACGTTGCACTTTCAATCCGGCAATTTCTCCGGCTTCTTTAGTGGCCTGTCTTTGTGAGTCATTAAAATAAGCGGGAACCGTAATTACGGCTTCCGATACATCTTGACCCAAATAATCTTCGGCTGTTTTTTTCATTTTTTGTAGAGTCATTGCCGAGAGTTCTTGAGGAGTATATAAACGACCATCAATATCTACCCGTGGGGTATCATTGTCTCCTTTCACCACCTTGTAGGCCACATTTTTGATCTCGTTTTGCGATTCTGAAAATTTATTTCCCATAAAACGTTTAATTGAGGCAATCGTTTTTGTAGGGTTAGTGACCGCCTGACGTTTGGCAGGATCTCCCACTTTAATTTCGCCACCCTCAACAAAGGCAATAACTGAGGGTGTAGTTCTTTTTCCTTCTGAATTTGGGATTACAACCGGTTCGTTACCTTCCATAACTGATACACAAGAGTTGGTCGTTCCTAAATCAATTCCAATAATTTTGCTCATGATAATTTAATTTGAGCATTGTAAGATTCAAGCATCATGCCAGTCAAAAAAAACTGACACCTTGACATATTTTTAGATACGGGCTTTGCTGTAGATTTGATCAATATTTTTCCATGATTTTTAGATCACAAGTCTGAAACCTCTTATTTTTGAAAAAAACAAGCATGTCATCTTTTAAAAATTATTCACGAATAACCACCAAAACACTTTCCGAAATGAAAGAAAAAGGTGAAAAAATTGCTATGCTCACCGCTTACGACTACACCCTTGCTAGCATTGTGGATAAAGCCGGTGTAGATATCATTTTAGTGGGTGATTCTGCTTCTAATGTAATGGCCGGCCACGAAACAACGTTGCCCATTACCCTTGATCAAATGATCTATCATGCCAGCAGTGTGGTGCGTGCGGTAAGTAGAGCCTTGGTGGTGGTAGACCTTCCTTTTGGCACCTATCAAGCCGATTCGAAAGAAGCCTTGCGCTCTGCTATTCGTATAATGAAAGAATCAGGAGCTCATGCCGTTAAATTGGAAGGGGGGCATCAAATTAAAGATTCAATTGCACGTATTTTGCAGGCAGGTATTCCTGTAATGGGACATTTAGGTCTAACTCCACAATCTATCTACAAATTTGGAACCTACACCGTGCGTGCACAAGAAAAAGATGAAGCCAATCAATTAATTGCCGATACCAAAATGTTAGAAGAAATGGGATGTTTTGGTGTAGTACTTGAAAAAATTCCTGCCACCTTGGCGGCAAAAGTGACCAAAGCGGTAAAAATTCCCTTACTGGGCATTGGTGCTGGTGGAGAAGTTGATGGGCAGGTATTGGTGCTTCACGATATGCTGGGTATGAACCAAACTTTTAGTCCTCGTTTTTTGCGGCGTTATTTAAATCTTAACGAACAAATAACTTTAGCCGTAACAGCCTATACCCAAGACGTAAAACAGCAACATTTTCCCAACACCAAAGAACAATATTGATGGCCTCTATGGGCTTAGACGTACTATATGAAGACAATCATTTATTGGTAGTCAATAAATCCGCAGGAATGCTTACGCAAGGAGATCAAACGGGTGATGAGCCCCTGGTTGAAAAAGGAAAAGCCTACCTAAAACAAAAATATCATAAACCCGGAGCTGTTTTTTTAGGGGTGGTACATCGTTTGGATCGTCCCACTAGTGGTGTAGTGGTTTTTGCCCGGACATCAAAAGCTTTAGCACGGCTCAACGAACAGTTCAAAAACCGAACGGTTTCTAAAACCTATTGGGCTTTGGTTGGAAAAGAGTTCAACCCTCCTTCCAAAACCTTGATTCATTGGTTGGTGCGATATCCTGCAAAAAATATCTCTAAGGCTTACCCTAAAGAAGTACCTGATAGTAAAAAAGGGGTTTTACATTTTAAAATCAAACAGGAATTAAAGCACTATTTACTCCTCGAAGTGGTATTAGAAACCGGGAGACATCATCAAATTAGGGCTCAAATGAGTGCCATTGGTGCCCCAATATTGGGTGATCTAAAATATGGTGCAAAAAGGAGTATGACTAAGGTGGGGTTTGGATTGCATGCGCGTTGCTTGGCTTTGGAACATCCTGTCACCAAAAAAAGGATGGAGTTCTTGGCATCTCCAGCTAAACAGGGGATATGGAAGGCCGTTGTTTGCGATTGAATTGCTGGGCTTTTTGCTTTATGATTTCTGTTATAGGGCGGTTTTCAATTTTACTTTCTAGCCAAGACATAATATCTAAATAAAGAAATGATCGTCTTTCATATGGATCATTCTCGTAGCCTTTAAGTTCTTCATATAGTTTTTGAAAAGCACCCTTAAGTTCGTGAGGGTAAATGGACCCTAGCCGTCGCACAAATCGAATCATGGCTTTCTGCACGGCATACAAATCGTTCATCTTGATTAAAAATTTATACGTATCACGCAACTGCTTCTCAAGATGGTAATCAAACCCAGCCTCATAGTGAGCAAAAAGGCTCAAAACCCGAGTGAAACACAACAAATCTTCTCGCATTTTTAGATCTTTATTATCAATGATTTTTTCCAAATACAAAATACATTTCTCATAATCGGAATCTCCAAAATAAAGACAAGCGATTTTATAGTAAAACAACATCACATGATGCGGATCAATCTGGTTACTAAAGCTCTCAATTCCAGAAATTATTTGAGGAACTAAAGCAACCCCTTCATCAAAGGCACCCTCCATAAAACAAAGATTGAGTCGGTTGCTGTAATAAAATTGGAAATTTAGAGCCTTTAAATTATCATTTATGGGAAACTCACTGGCATGAGTGCGCTCATACATTTGGTGAAGTACGGCTTTGAATTTTGCAGGATATTTGATTAAGGTTAGGGATTCCATCAAATAATTGTTTCCTTTTAAATAAAAAACAGGGTGCAAAGCAATCATTTGGGGATTTTCCTCAAACATTTCGACCCACTTTGCAGCATTTCGATAAGTGGCTAAAAAATCTTGGGTTAAAAAGCCATACCAAACATGTGCCTTG
>JBMYZB010000043.1:0-12393 GCA_049609945.1 Flavobacteriaceae bacterium | reverse complement strand
TGCACTATACAATTTGTTGTATTGCTATGACCAACTTCAAGAAAAAGAAAAAGCCATTAATACCCTGAATTGGATTTTAGAAAAACATCCATATAACGAAGTGGCTTGGCACCAATTGGGTCGTATTTATGTGAAATCTAAAAACTATAAAGAAGCTCTTTCAGCCTTTGACTTTGCTATAATAAGTGATGATACTTTTACAGGTGCCTACATCGAAAAGGGAAAACTGCTAGAAAAAACAGGACGCCTAAACCAAGCAATTGACAATTATCAAATTGCTATCAACACCAATGATCCAAGTGCTTTTTTATGGCACCGTATGGGGAGTTGTCATCTCAAATTAGGAAATTATACCCTAGGTATCCAATTTCTTAGAAAAGCTATTCATCAAGAACCCTCTTTTGAGCACGCATGGATTAAATTAGTGGCTTTTTACATTAAGAAAAAGGCCTATGAAAAAGCCAAATACTATGTGCTTAAGGGACTCAAATCTAACGCTGATTGTGTTTCTTTATGGAAAAAAAGTATGATCATTCATCACTTTTTAAAAGAGCATGACGAAGTGATCAATGCCTGTACTAATTTGATCGATTTGGATGAAAGAAGCCTAGAAACTTGGTTGTATTATGTTGACAGCCACTTAATTTTAAAGGAATGGCCATTAGCATTGAAAATTGCATTGCAAGCCTACGAACAATTTAAACATCATCCGCATTTGGAATATCGAATTGCAGGTTGCTATTTTGAATTAAACCAAATTTTAGAGGCACGATTTTATTTTGAAAATGCTAAACGCAAAGAACCCGTATCAAAATTTACTGCCTCATTTTTCACTGTTTTTACTAACGAGAAACAGTTAAAAAAACTGGAAAATTCAGAATTCTAAGTCGGATTTATTCTTCCCCTTTTTTAGCTTTTCCTACCTTTGATTTTTTAAAAACGGTTGGATGCGATTACTGATCATTTATGGGAAAGGCATGCTCATGGGAATTGCCGATTTAGTGCCAGGGGTGTCTGGAGGTACTGTGGCACTCATCACCGGACTCTATAGAGAGCTTATTGAAAGCATAGACAACCTCAAATTTTCTTCTTTTAGAGTGTTGTTTCAACAAGGGATAGGTCCTTTTTGGAAAAATATTAATGGTTCTTTTTTAACAGCCATTTTTGGAGGCATTTTGACCAGTATTATGCTCTTTTCAAGACTAATAGAATATCTCATAGAAAATGAAACAATTCGGCTTTGGGCCTTTTTCTTTGGTTTATTAATTGCTAGTATTGTCTATCTAATCAAAAAAAACAGGGTTTTCTCACCCAATCATTTGGGTCTTCTCTTGTTAGGAATAATTATTTCATATAGTGTAACCTTAATTACACCAACCACTGTTGAAGCCAACTATTTGTATCTCTTCTTTTGTGGTGTCATTGCCATTTCGGCCATGATATTACCAGGTCTCTCCGGTGCCTATTTACTTATCATTTTAGGAACTTATAAAATAATTTTAAGTAACATTAGAAAAGCACAAGACCTCATCTTTTCATTCGATCAACAACAGTTTTTGGAGGTTGTTTTTACCCTAGGCGCTTTTGTTTTAGGTATTGGAATTGGCATCAAATTATTTTCGAGAATATTACGCTGGCTCTTTGACAAGAAACCTAAACAAACTCTTGCCGTTCTAATTGGCTTAATGACGGGTGCTTTACATAAGATTTGGCCATGGCAGATGGAATTATCCGCCGCATCAAATGATCTTACCGATCATTTTCAAACACAAGCCGTTTGGCCACATCAATGGGAGAGCGACGCCCAACTCTGGAGTGCTTTAATTTTATTTCTTCTCGGTTTTTTTCTTTTGTTTGGTTTAGAACGCTTAAAATCTAAAACAAATGACTGAAGAAATTAGAGAGAGAGGTTTTTTGGATTACTTCTTTTTATTTTTAAAAGGAATTGTCATGGGTGCCGCAAATAAAGTGCCAGGGGTATCGGGTGGCATTGTGGCTTTGGTAGGAGGTTTTTATGAAGAATTAATCTTTTCCCTACAACATTTTAATTTTAAGGCTGCAAAACTATTTTTTTCGGGTCAATTTAACACGCTTTGGAGATACATCAACGGAACATTTCTAATCAGTCTTTTTTCTGGAATTGTAGTCAGTTTTTTCAGTGTTTCTTTACTGCTTGATTATGGAATAGAGTTTTATGAACCAGAAGTTCTCGGCCTATTTTTAGGAATGATCATTACCTCCTTTTATTACATTCGTGAAGAAATTGAAAAATGGACCCTTTCCACATATTTGAGTCTTTTTTTAGGAGCCCTTTTTGGATTGGTTATTACCTACATTCAACCCGGAGGAGAAAATGATCATTTTTGGTTTGTCTTTTTTTGTGGCCTCATTAGTGTGAGTGGTATGACCTTACCTGGACTTTCGGGCTCTTTTTTACTTTTAATTTTAGGCAATTACAACTTGCTTTTAGTAGAAACCATTACCAACCTCTACACCACCCTGTTGGATTTGATTCAAGGAAATACGACGTTTTTAGACAATCCACAGCAAATTCGTCTTTTAAAAATAATGGCTATTTTCAGCCTAGGTTCAATAGCAGGTCTGGTCTTTTTTGCCAATGTTTTAAGTTATGTACTCAAGCAATATCACAACATTACCATTGCCATGATCATGGGATTCATTTTGGGTTCTATTCGCATCATATGGCCTTGGAAAATTGATGTTTATAAAACTGATCCTGGGGGGACATTACTTTACAATAAAATAGGAAACCCCATAATAATTAATCAAAAATTTTATTGGCCACAACCCATAAACGACTCCTTGCTAAGTGTTATTTTAGCTTTTTTATTGGGTGTTCTCCTTATTATTGGCTTAGAATATTATGGAAAAAAACAAAGAAATAAATAAACAATTTGGCTTAATTGGGAGACAAATAGATTATTCCTTTTCAAGAGGCTATTTTGCAGAAAAGTTTAAGAAAGAAAATCTTGTGGGATATGACTACAAAAACTTTGATTTACCCCATATTGAAGACGCTAAACCGCTTTTAAAACAAACCAATCTTGCAGGTCTAAATGTAACCATTCCGTACAAAAAAGAAATTATGGGTTTCTTAGATCAACTGAGCGAAGAAGCTAAAGAAATTGGTGCTGTAAACACCCTTGTTTTCCAAAAAGACGGGAGTATCTTAGGAGCCAACACAGATTGCTTTGGCTTTGAAAAAGCACTTAAAGAACGTGTTGAAAAACTGCCTGAAAGAGCCTTGATTTTGGGAACAGGAGGGGCAGCAGCAGCTGTAGAATATGTTCTAAAAAAAAATCTAATTGATTATCAATTTGTGTCCCGAAATCCAAAAATTGGACAACTTTCTTACACAGATCTGCACCAAAAGGGTTTTGAAAATATACCGTTAATAATAAACACCTCTCCTGTAGGAACTTTTCCCAATGTTGATGCTGCACCAGATTTACCCTATCATTATTTAAACCAAGAGCATATTCTTTTTGATTTGATATACAATCCAAAACAAACAAAATTCCTTAAATATGGAGCGCAGATAGGAGCCACCACAATAAATGGCTATTCAATGTTGGTTTACCAAGCCGAAAAAGCTTGGGAACTGTGGAATGTCTAAGCAACTTTTATCAAATTTTTTTGCGAATCCAAAAAATTGTATATTATTTGCTTATAGATATTGAACTCAATGGGTATGGAACAACAAAATACCAATCCAGCAGCGGGACAAGAACAAGAGTCGTTGCAAGAAATTACTAACAGTAAAGAAACTGCTCAAGATAAAACCAGTCAAGAAAGTAAGAAAAGCACTGTAGAAGAACCGAAAGAGATTTCAGAGACAACAGATGTAGAAAAGAATGCTTCTGAAATGGAAGAACAGTCAATTGTATCTGCTACGGAAGACACTAGTGACTGGAGTGCTGAAGATGTATTAACTAAACTACAATCCTACGTTCAAAAGGCCGATTGGTTTAAGTTTAATAAGCAGATACAGGCTCTGCAATCTCAATATGAAAAAATATTTCAAGAAGATTTAGAAGCCGCAAAAAAAGAATTTCTAAACTCAGGTGAAAGCGAGATCAATTTTTATTACAAGCCAGGGCATAAAAAAGACTTTGATCAAATCACCTATCAATTTCGTCAGCAAAAAAGGAAGCATTATCAAGAAATTGAAGCTACACAAAAAGCTAATTTAGAACGAAAAAAAACCATTATAGAGGAAATAAAGGAACTTATTACGGTTGATCAAGACATCAATTCAATCTATAAAAAATTCAAGACTTTACAAGACAGTTGGTATAATACCGGACCCGTTCCGAGATCAGAAAATCAAAATATTTGGCAAACCTTTAGGCACCATGTTGAACGCTTCTATGATTTTCTTCACTTGAACAGAGAATTAAGAGAATTAGATTTCAAACATAACTATGAAGCAAAATTAAAACTAATTGAGCGTGCAGAAGAGTTAGTTTCCTTTCCAGATGTGGTTCGTGCTAGCCGAGAGTTAAACACCCTCCATCAAATGTGGAAAAATGATTTGGGGCCCGTCATGCGAGAACATCGTGAAGCTCTTTGGAAAAGATTTCAAGAAGCCACAAAACTTATTCAAAAAAGAAGACAAGAATATCAAAAGGACTTGACAGGAGCATTGCAAGCCAACTTGGAACGCAAAAATGAGATTTTAACTCAAATGAAGAATGTTCTTTCTCCAATGCCCAATCAACACAAAGATTGGCAATCTGCTCTCCAAAAATTTCAGAAATTAAGAGAAGAATTTAAAACTGTTGGGCATATTGCTGGAAAGCATAATAAAATTGTTTGGCAAGAATTTCGTGAGCTTGGAAAAAACTTTATGAAAGCTAAAAATGATTTTTATAAAGAACAGAAAAAAGAACAAAAAGAAAATGTAAACGCTAAAAATAAACTCATTGACCAACTCAAAGGTATTTTAGAAAGTGAGGATTGGGAAAATCGTGTTGAAGAAGTGAAAGGGTTGCAAAAAAAATGGAAATCTGTAGGCTTTATTTCCCGAAAAATTGACAATAAATTATGGGCAACGTTCCAAGAAAATAATACCTTATTTTTTGATCGATTACGCTCCGGCTATCAAAAACTCAATGAGTTGGACGAAGCCTTAATCGCCAAACGTAATGCTTTTATTGAATCAATAGAACAGAAAAAGTTACAGGAAGATATTGAAACTATTCGCCAAGAGATTGATACTATTTGGGATGAGTGGGAAACCTTTGAGCCACTAAAACCAACGCTTCTTCACAAACTGGATCAAAAGTTGGCTGAAACTCTTATAGATAAAATCAAAAGTGGTGACCTTTCTAAATCCAAAAAAAGCGAGTTGGAATACTATTGTAAAATTATCTCGATCAGGCAAAACAATAGAGGGCTAAGTGAAGGAATTAAGGCACTGCGCAGTGAAATGAAGGTTCACCAAGATGAGATCAATCAATTAGAAAATAATCTAGAGTTTTTTAGCCGATCTAGCACTGAGAATCCTTTATTTAAAGAGGCTGAGAAAAAAATAGCTAAAATCAGAAAAACCTTAGAAACAAATCAAGAGAAACTCATTCAACTTAAGCAAGCGCAAAACAGTCTAAACAAAAAACAGGCAGAAGAAGAACAAGCGGCTCCAGAAGAAGGATCTGAAGAGAGCAATGAAGATTAAAAACGTCTTTACTTGCTTTTAGCCACTTGCCAAAAGGTTTCCATTTCTGCTAGCGAAAGTTGATCTACAGATTTGTTTTGTTTTGCTGCTTGTGCCTCTATAAAGCGAAATCTACGTAAAAACTTTTGATTGGTTTTTTCTAATGCATTGGAAGGATCAACCCCAATAAAGCGAGCGTAATTCACTAAAGAAAAGAGAACATCACCCAGTTCTGCTTCTACTGCCCTTTGATCACTTTCTTGTAACGCTGTCTGTAACTCTTCCACTTCTTCTTGGTATTTTTCCCAAACTTGACCCTTGGTATTCCAATCAAAACCCACTCCGGCTGCTTTTTCTTGCATGCGCATAGCCTTAATTAATGAAGGAAGATTTTTAGGCACCCCACCCAAGACACTATTATTTCCTTCTTTAAGTTTGAGAGCCTCCCAATTTTTTTTGACCTCTTCGGCATCAGACACCTTAACGTCTGCGTAGATATGAGGATGACGTTGAATTAATTTTTCGGCAATGCCATTAGCAATATCAGCCACATCAAATGCCTTTTTTTCACTGCCTATTTTGGCATAAAAAACAATGTGCAACAACAAATCGCCCAACTCCTTTTTTATGGCTTCCATATCTCCTTCCAAAATAGCATCGGCCAATTCATAGGTCTCTTCAATGGTAAGGTTACGTAAACTCTCAAAGGTTTGTTTTCGATCCCAAGGACAGTGCTCCCGTAATTCATCAATAATCACAAGCAAGCGTTCAAGGGCTTCAAGTTGGGCAGTTTTTGAATTCATTCTTTGGATTGATTTTTAGAGGGAGCATCGGCCGGGCTAGATTTACTTGACTTTTCTTTTTGAACGTTTTCCTCATTGTCAGAAGGATTCCAATTTTTGGATATTAATAGGTTGTACCATTGCACTATCTTCTTGATGTCACTTGCATATACCCTTTCTTCATCATAGGTGTCTAAAACTTCAAAAAAATAAGCTTCTAAGTCTTCTGTTGGGGCTTTGGGAGCAACTTTGCATTTTGCACCTTTTTCATAATTATAGATTTTTTTTAGTACTTCTTCTAAAGGCACTTCACCTTCTAGGGAATAAATTTGTATGTCACCTAAAACACTCAATTTTTGGCTAATGGCGGTTGAGATTCGTTTACCATCCGAGAGCGATTGAGCCACAATGCCGTTTCTGGTTTGGGCAACGATCTCATATAACCCTGGACGTCCCGATATGGCAACAATTTTTTTTAAATCCATATTATCGTTTTGTTTTAGATGGAAATCGCATGGCATAGTCGGCCTGGCATTTTCCTTTTGAAATTGCATTTAATTTACCTTTGAGTAGGCGCTTTTTTAGGGGAGACAAATGGTCAGTAAATAAAATTCCTTCAATATGATCATATTCATGCTGCACC
Source organism: Flavobacteriaceae bacterium (assembly GCA_049609945.1). GTDB lineage: Bacteria > Bacteroidota > Bacteroidia > Flavobacteriales > Flavobacteriaceae > JADHMP01. The sequence goes on along the minus strand of JBMYZB010000043.1, from coordinate 5,291 downwards.
ACACGTGCTGCCAAACCGTCTAAAGTGAGCCGCTGTTTTTGAAACTGTTCGTCTTCAAATTCAATTTCTATTGTAGATTTTCGAATCACATCTTCACGCACATCTGGAATGCTTAAACAACCTTCATTAAAGGCCCAATCCGTTCCATTTTCCTTGAGTATTACAGGGTTGATAAATACCCTTTTAAACTCCTTTAAAAAGGCGCTTTCTGATGGAGGGAGGGTTTCATCTTGGGCAAAGGGTGCGGCATCTACAACAAACAACCGGAGTGAAAAACCCACTTGGGGTGCTGCCAAACCAACGCCGTGAGCAGCATACATTGTTTCCCACATATTTTCAATCAGTTGGCTCAACTGCTCATGCGTTTTAGACAGCGGTGCTGCCTTTTGTTTTAAAACCGGACTGCCGTAAGCCACAATTGGTAAAATCATACGTTATTGGATTGATATGATAAATAGGATTGTAAAATAAGTGTAGCACTAATTTTATCCAAAAGCTCTCTATTTTGTCTTTTCTTCTTTTTTAGGTTGCTTTGCTGCACCGTTTGCCACGCCATTTTAGAAGTGAATCGCTCCGAATAGCGTTCTATATTTTGGTTTGGAAATGCCTTCTGTAAATGGGAAAGAAAGATTAAAATGTGTTTCTCAATGGCTGATGGCGAACCGTCTTTTTGTTGGGGATATCCCACCACAAATGTTTCTATATCGTTTGATTCTAAATGCTTTTTAAGAAAAGGAAGCACCTCCAGGGTAGGCAGTGTACACAAACCGCTGGCAATTATTTTTTCAGGATCGGTGTGGGCCAATCCAGTTCTTTTCAATCCAAAATCAATTGCAATAATACGTCCCATAAAATTGAAAGCAAAGATATTGTTTTTCAATAGAAATGCGGTTTCAGATTCAAATTGAAATCTTTACATTTGCCCAAAAGTAGCAAGATGAAAGAAATTATAGAAGCCGCTTGGGACAATAGAGACCTTTTAAAAGAAACAAACACCCAAAATACCATTCGGGAGGTGATTGAACAATTGGATGAAGGAAAATTACGTGTTGCTTCCCCCAATGCCAATGGATGGATGGTTAATGAATGGGTAAAAAAAGCGGTGGTGTTATATTTTCCTATCCAAAAAATGGAAACCCTAGAAGCAGGCCCTTTGGAATTTCATGATAAAATGCCTTTAAAAAGAGGGTATAAAGAAAAAGGAATCCGTGTAGTGCCTCATGCCGTGGCCCGACATGGAGCCTATATTTCTTCTGGAGTTATTATGATGCCTAGTTATGTAAATATTGGTGCTTATGTGGATGCTGGAACCATGGTAGATACTTGGGCCACTGTGGGCAGTTGTGCACAAATTGGAAAAAACGTACACCTTAGTGGAGGGGTAGGCATTGGTGGTGTTTTAGAGCCGTTGCAAGCAGCTCCTGTAATTATAGAAGACAATGCTTTTGTAGGCTCACGCTGCATTGTGGTAGAAGGAGTTCGGGTTGAAAAAGAAGCTGTTTTGGGTGCCAATGTAGTATTAACTGCATCCACTAAAATTATAGACATTACAGGCGATAAGCCTAAAGAATACAAAGGATTAGTGCCCGCACGATCGGTGGTAATTCCAGGTGCCTATACCAAAACCTTCCCTGCCGGAGACTATCAAGTTCCCTGCGCCTTAATTATCGGACAACGCAAAGAGAGTACTGACAAAAAAACCTCTTTAAACGATGCCCTGCGCACCTATGATGTAGCCGTTTAACTATTGTTGAATCCCATAGGGGGTCCAAATTTTTTTTTCAGTTCTGGTTTGTTGACGGATTAGTTTATTTTTTGCAATACTTTCTGGCTTTGCGTAACCACGTTTATGATCCAAGTGTACACAAATAGCACTGTATCGAATTTGAAAAGGGCGAATACCCATGTTCACCAAACGCTCCCCCAACTCCCGATCTTGACCGCCATATTGCATCCTTTCATCAAAACCGTTAACTGCGATAAGATCAGCTTTCCATCCCGAAGCATTGTGACCGTTCCACGTGGCCTTGGTGGGGGTTAATGCATTAAGTAATTGCTGTCTAAGACCACGCACTTTTAGTTTATTGTTTTTAAATTGAGTTGGCAACCCTTGGGCTTTTAGCCATTCTATATCAAAACAAGACTGCGCTTCAATGTGCTCAGGCTTAATATGCTTTGAAATAGTAAGAGGCAACTTAAAATAACCTCCCGATAAAAAATATCCGGGCCTTTTACGGGTAAAATGCACTTCAATAAAATCTGCCCTCGGAATACAATCACCATCACTCATCACTACATAATTTGTTGTGCACGCTAATAGGGCTTTGTTAAGAATACGGGATTTTTGAAAACCTTCATCTTCTTGCCAGACATGCTTAACATTGAGCTTTAATTTTTTTCCTAAACGGTTAAGGGTGTCCTTAGTTTCGGAGGTGGATCCATCATCGGCAATGATAAGTTCAAAGGCAGCAAACGATTGTTGGGCATAACCCCAAAGAGCTTTTTCCAGCCAGTCCACGGCATTATAGGTGCTGATGATGACAGAAAGTTGTGGTTTCATGTCACAAAGATAGACTTCTTTTTTGCTTGCTAATTCGTTTTCAATGGGCTTGTCGGTTTTAATATCAAAGGGCTTTACGTTATTTTTGCAGCATGATTGTGAAGCAAACGCTTTCCTTCTTGGAGCAAGGAAAAATTATTTTATATCCAACAGATACAGTTTGGGGTATTGGTGGAGATGCCACCCGCCCTGCCGTGGTGCAACGCATTTATGCACTTAAGAAAAGAGCTGATGCAAAAGCCCTCATTGCCTTAGTGGGATCAAAAGAAATGTTACAAGATTACATCAACCCCATTCCACCCCAAGTCCTTCCCTATTTGGAAAGTGAACAACCCACCACAATCATATACAACCACCCAAAAGGGTTGGCTAACAATATGTTGAGTGAAGAACAAACCGTGGGTTTACGCCTGCCCAAACACCCTTTTTTAACTCCCTTGTTGGCGGCCTTTGGCAAAGCCATTATTTCTACATCAGCCAACATGAGCGGCTATGCCACCCCGCAATCTTTTGCCGAGATTGATCCGGAAATTTTGGAAGGGGTTGACTATGTTGTACCTTTGGAACAAGAAAAAATAAGTGGAAAACCTTCGCGCATCATAAAGGTATCGCCCGAGGGATCACTAGAAATTCTACGCCCGTGATTAAAAATATTGATTTTCCCACCCTTTTAGACACCCCGCTTTTTCGGCAGTTACAAGAAGTGGCCGATGCGGAGGGCTTGGAAAGTTATGTAGTGGGTGGCTTTGTGCGCGATCAATTTCTAGATCGAGGCAACAAACAAGACATTGATATTGTGGTGGTGGGCTCTGGCATTGCCCTGGCAAAAGCCCTCCATAAAAAAAGTAAAAATATACCGCCTGTTCAAGTATTTAAGACCTATGGCACAGCCATGCTCCAATGGGGAGATATTACGCTAGAATTTGTGGGAGCACGAAAAGAATCATACACTCACAATAGCCGAAATCCAATAGTGTCTCAGGGTACTTTAGAAGACGATCAATGCAGAAGAGATTTTACGGTTAATGCTTTGGCCGTAAGTTTAAATAAAAATAGCTTTGGCCATTTACTCGATCCATTTGAAGGCCTATCAGATTTGAATAATAAACTTTTGCGCACCCCCCAAGATCCAGAGGTTACCTTCACTGATGATCCACTACGGATGCTTCGCGCTATTCGCTTTGCCACACAACTGGGCTTCTCAATTGTGCCTGAATCGCTCAAAGCAATCAGTCAAAAAGCCGACCGTATCAATATTATTTCCAAAGAACGCATTGTGGTGGAACTCCATAAAATATTGGCTACTGAAACCCCTTCTGTAGGTTTTATTTTATTAGAACAAACCGGGCTACTAAAACATATTATTCCGGAACTTATTGCACTTAAAGGGGTGGAAGAAAAAGAGGGTCAACGCCATAAAGACAATTTTTACCACACCCTAGAGGTAGTTGATAATATTGCTAAAAAAACAGAAAACGTATGGCTGCGGTGGGCAGCCTTATTGCACGATATCGGAAAAGCCACCACCAAAAAATTTCACGCCACCTTAGGTTGGACATTTCACAACCACGAATGGGTAGGTTCCAAAATGGTGTATCACCTCTTCAAAAGATTAAAAATGCCCCTCAATGACAAAATGAAATATGTGCAAAAATTGGTTTACATGAGTTCACGTCCCATTATAATTGCTGAAGAGTTTGTGACCGATGCTGCCGTACGACGTTTAATTTTTGATGCTGGCGATTTAATTGACGACCTCATGACGCTGTGCCAAGCCGATATCACCACAAAAAATCCAAAACGCTTTCAACGTTATCACAACAATTTTGAATTAGTTCGTGAAAAGATCGAGGTGGTTGAAGCCAAAGATAAAATCAGAAACTTCCAACCCCCAGTGAGCGGTGCCATGATTATGGACTATTTTAATTTGCCCCCCTCAAAACCTATTGGCACCATAAAAGAAGCCATAAAAGAAGCCATATTAGAAGGGGAAATTCCCAATGCTTTTGAAGCCGCTTGGGAACGGATGAAAGAAGAAGGTAAAAAATTAGGTTTAGATGCGCATGAAAAAGAGACTACATAGTTTTACTGTCTTTGCTTTAATTATTGTTTATTTGGTTATTGCTGCTGGTGCTGTGGTACGTAAGACTGGTAGTGGTATGGGCTGCCCCGATTGGCCTAAGTGTTTTGGCTATTTAATACCCCCCACCGAAAGGGCTCAATTGGATTGGAAGCCCCAGCGAGAATACCATAAGGGAGAGGTAATTATTGTGAACGAATCATTACGCCTAGCCAAAGAAGATTTTATTTCAAAAACCTCATACAGTCCATCAAATTGGGCTCCCTATACCAAACATAATTACGCCCAATTTAACCCTTACCACACTTGGATTGAATACATCAACAGATTGTTAGGAGCCCTTTCGGGATTGGCTGTTTTATTGCTCTTTATCAGTAGTTTAGGCTATTGGAAAACACAGAAAAAAATCACTCTTTTTGCCCTTTTAACCCTTTTAGGTATTGGTTTTCAAGCCTGGCTAGGAAAAACCGTGGTCGATTCCAATCTTTTGCCTTTAAAAATTACCATTCATATGGCCATGGCGCTACTTTTAGTAGCTTTTTTAGTGCTATTGCTCTATTGGAGTCCTCGTAAAAAAGAAACTTATGTGGCTTCAAAAACAGTAAAAAATATGGCGGCTTTTGCCTTGGGTTTAACCCTAATTCAGATTGT
>JBMYZB010000042.1:0-12474 GCA_049609945.1 Flavobacteriaceae bacterium | reverse complement strand
ACAGAGTGATGCAAAAAGGGACTTCGAATAAACCTACGGTTAACAAAAAAAAACTGTTGCCCACGTGATTTTTTTGAAAAAGAAGGTTTTAAAACAAAACCTTCCACTCGAGCCAAAGAGGTTTCTTCCTCAATTGGTACTAAAAAGGAATCCCACTTGTTCCCAAAAATACCCACAATACGTTTGCGTAAGTTCGCTTTAGGCAGTTGAAAAAGCTCAGCTCCATTTTGATAAAAAGAAAATTGCACTTCAGGATGAGCCAAAGCCACCCGATGAAATTCGTCAATAATATGCCGCAATTCAACATTGTTTGATTTTAGAAAATTACGACGGGCAGGAATGTTGTAAAACAAGTTTTTTACAGCAATAGAAGTTCCTGTTGGAGCTGTCGTAAGGGTTTGATCTGTGACTTTGCTACCCTCTATTTTCAAAAGGTGAGCCAATTCTTCATCGGCTGGCCTTGAGTGCGTTTCTACATGAGCAATGGCTGCAATAGAGGCTAACGCTTCTCCCCTGAATCCTTTGGTTTTTAATTGAAAAAGGTCTTCTGCTGCTTTGATTTTGGAGGTGGCGTGCCGTTCAAAAGCCATGCGAATGTCGGTAGTTGACATCCCCACTCCGTTATCTACCACTTGAATAAGGGTTTTTCCGGCGTCTTTAATGATGAGCTGAATTTGGGTGGACTCAGCATCCACAGCATTTTCAAGCAATTCTTTAACCACAGAGGCCGGTCTTTGAATAACTTCTCCGGCAGCAATTTGATTTGCCACATGATCCGGCAAGAGTGCAATTCGATCAGACATTCAATATTTTGGATAGAAAATAGACAAGTCGAAATCTAAAATGTAAAGGCTTAAGAAAACCAATGCCAAAATAATAAATAACAAACGTAAGGAAATACCCCTGTTTTTTCGAGTGCGCATTTGCATGCGTGACTCTTGCCATTGCTGCCCAAAATCATTAGCATTATAGGTTTCTCTATATTTCGAAAACTTGGAGTCAAAATCATACAAATTACCCTCTGACTTGCCTTGATAATAGCGAGGCGTGTAATTGTATCTTTTATTTTTACGAAGTTTAAATAAATTGACTCGAAACATGACGCTCAAATGTACGAGATTATAAGAAAACAAAAAACCTGTTTTTGCAATAGTTCAAACCCATTTTAGGGATTTTTTAAAGGGCTGCCATTTTAAGGGCTGCAATGGCAGCTTCGCTTCCTTTATTGCCGTGCTTGCCTCCGCTTCTGTCTTGGGCTTGTTTTAATGTGAGGTCTGTTAAAACACAAAAAATGACAGGAGGATGTGACTGAACGTTTAAATCTTTTATTCCCTGAGCAACAGCCTGGCATATATAATCAAAATGGGGTGTTTCACCTTGAATCACGCTGCCAATGGCAATCACAGCATCGGGCTTTTGTTCTTGTGCCTTTTTGGCACCATAAATTAATTCAAAACTCCCAGGCACAGACCAGCGAATGATATTGTGGGGTGCTACTTCGAAAGATTTTAAAACCGCTACGGCCCCTTCATAAAGGGCTTCTGTAATGGACTCATTCCATTCTGAAACCACTAAATAAAAGGTTTTTCCCTTTCCAGTAGGAACTGAGGAGGCGTCAAAATCAGAAAGATTTTTATGGACTGTTGCCATTTTTTATCTAGCGTTGTGCTGTTTCCAATCGACCAATCTGTATGGCCACATTGGCTGCTTCGGGTGCCTCAGGATACTCTTTTTGGATTCGTTTAAGAAAAGATAATGCTTGTTTTTCTTTCCCAATTTCTGCACCGATCATGGCCGCTTTAAAAAGATATTTTGGGGTGCTAAAAAGATTTTCACTCACCTCCGCTGCGTTCACATAGTATTCAAAGGCCTCATTTTTCTGATCAATCTGTGCAAAGGCATCTCCAATTGCTCCTTGAGATAAGGCACTTAATAGAATATCATCTGTTTGAAATTGGTCAAGATAATTGATGGCTTTGTCATACTCTTTAAGATTTAAATAAGCCATCCCGGCACTGTAAGTGGCTAATTTTGCTGCAGGAGTACCTTTATAATTTTCTATGATGTCTAAAAACCCATACTTACCTTCTCCTCCATTGAGTGCTCTTGTGAAAAGTGAATCGCCTTCTATACTGTTCACAGCTAGATCAAAATAATATTGAGCTTGGTTGAGTTCGCTCACAGCTTCTTGGTGTTTGGGCACCACCACAAATCGGTCATAACCTAAATAAGAGAGTACACCAACAGCTACAATACTCACCACAATTATAATAAGATTTTGGTATTTTGAAATAACCGCCTCTGCTTTAGATGCTGATGTGTCTAGGGTTTCAAAAACTTCTGCAGTGGTACTCTCAGGCATATCAACCCTGCCTTCAACTTGCGTTTGTGATTTTTTTGCGCCTCGTTTTTTATATGTAGCCATTTTAGTTATTTAAAGTGCCCAAAATTAGTCTTTTTATTTTATTTCAAAAAAGATTCTAAGGCCCTTCTAAATACATTTAAAACCCAAACGCCCCAAGACCCAATAAAAGAACAAAAACCGATATCACAAAAGTGTGGTTGATGCTCTGAAATATAACTCCAAAACCATAAGTAAAAAGAAACATCTTCTTATTTTTGAACTCATGTTATTAAAACATTTACATCTCACAAACTATAAAAATTTTGAAGCTAAATCCTTTCAATTTCAAAAAAAGGTTTCTTGTTTTATTGGGGCTAATGGCATCGGAAAATCAAATGTATTAGACGCCATTTATCAATTAGCCTTCGGGAAAAGTTTTTTTAATCCCAATGCCTCCCAAAACATCCGTTTCAATAATGACTTTTTTGCCATTGAGGGGCGTTTTGAAATCAATAATCGAATAGAAAAAATTATTTGCAGCCTAAAAAAGGGGGAGAAAAAACAATTGAAGCGGAACGATAAACGCTATGACAAGTTAGCAGATCACATTGGTTTGATTCCCACTGTAATGATTTCTCCCATGGATCGAGATTTGATTGTGGAAGGAAGTCAAATTAGACGAAAATTTATGGATGGCATTATTGGCCAAACAAACACTGAATTTTTGATTCATCTTCTGGATTATCAAAAAGTATTAGCCCAACGCAATGCCCTGCTAAAATATTTTGCTTTAAATCACACTTTTGATGAAAAGACACTAGAGGTATATAATCAACAATTAACCACCTTGAGCCAGCCCCTTTATGAGGCCCGAAATGAATTCATAAAAGTGTTTTTACCCCTCTTTAATGCACGACATAAATTTATAAGTAATGAACTTGAAACTGTTAGTTTAAAATACATAAGTGATTTACACACCCAAAATTCAAAGGAACTGTTAGAAGAATCCCTTTCACATGATCGACGTCTTCAATTCACATCAAAGGGGGTCCATAAAGATGATTTAGAATTTTTGATTGACGAAAGGCCCATAAAAAAATTTGGTTCCCAAGGGCAACAAAAAACCTTTTCTATTTCCCTGAAATTAGCGCAGTTTGATTATCTCAAAGTCAAAACAGGACATTCTCCCTTTATCCTTTTTGATGATGCCTTTGATAAATTGGATGAAAATCGGGTCTCCAAAATTATTGAATTGACCAACACAGTTGATTTTGGACAGATCTTTATTTCAGACACCCACAGAGACAGAACAATAAATGCATTGGAAAAGGCACAAGCTAGTTTTGAAATATTTTCTTTATGATAAATTCAAAAACAAATCGTCTTTGGGCAATTGTTCTTCTACTTATATTGAGTTGTTCAAAACAGCCTAAATTAAACGCATTGTCAGGCTACTGGGAAATTGACTTTGTTAAACACAAAGAAGAACAATTTATCCCCAAAGTTGGGCAGCCCCTTTATGATTTCTATCATTTAGAAGAGCTTCGTGGGGTGCGAAAAAAAGTAGTTCCAAAATTTGACGGCAGTTTTCAAACTTCAGAAGATCAAACTCCTTTTGTTGTAGATAAACTAAATGAAGAATTGATCTTACAATTTAAGACTCCTTGGGATAGCTGGTCGGAACAAATTATGTATCTTGACTCCACAAAATTGGTGCTGTTTCACAACAACAATGAGTATCATTATAAGCGTCCCTGAGATGAATGCAAAAAAGAAGGATTTTGAACCGCAAAAACTGGATACGGTTTTACAGCAATTTTCAGATCAAAGACCCCTGAAAAAGGGGCTTACAAAGGTTCGCCTTGCATCAGCTTGGGAAAGTGTAATGGGAAAAAATATCCAGGCTTACACCACCCATGTGGAGCTTGTGGGCAAACGTTTATATGTTGATTTACGGTCTGCTGCACTTAAAAATGAATTGCTTTATGCACGAGAAAAGATAGTGGAAAACCTTAATAATCAAGTGGGTGAAACCGTTATTACCGAACTTATTTTCCGCTAAAATTGCTCTTTAGTGGCAAAGTGAAAAGCAATTTCAAGAGCAGCATTGGCATCACTATCCGATCCATGCACGGCATTTTCGCCCATAGAAGTGGCATACAGTTTTCGAATCGTACCTGCTGCAGCTTCTGAAGGGTTGGTAGCACCAATCAACGTTCTAAAATCTTCAACCGCATTTTCTTTTTCAAGTGCCGCCGCAATAATAGGGCCTCGTGTCATAAATGCCACAAGCTCCTCAAAAAAAGGACGTTCTTTATGAACGGCATAAAATTGCTGTGCCTCACGCTGGGTCATATGAGTCATTTTTAAGGCCTTTATTTGAAAGTCTGCCGCTGTTATTTTTTCTAAAATAGCTCCCACATACCCTTTTTCAACGGCATCTGGCTTTATCATAGTAAATGTTTTGTTTGACATTATTTTTTTTTTCAAAACTACGTAATAAAAATTGATACCATCAAAAACGCTTTAGATTTACGTCCAATTAAAACAGACAAACCAAAAGGTTTTTAATATCTTCGCACAAATGGAAACTAGTTTTATTAATTCCCTTTCTGAGCTTTTATCATTTCCAAAAAAAATTGCCATAATTCCTCATAAAAACCCCGATGGAGATGCTTTGGGGAGTACACTCGCACTTTACCATTTCCTCAATAAAAGAGGACATCAAGCCACCGTGGTTGCGCCCAACGATTACCCTTCTTTTCTAACATGGTTACCAGGGCAAGAACACATTGTGAAAAACACGGAAAATCCCGACAAATCAAAAAAAATAGTAAAAGAGGCATCATTAATTTTCACACTTGATTTTAATGATCTTTCCCGCATTGAAGGTCTTACTCGCTTGGTGCAAGAGGCCACGGTTCCTGTTGTGATGATAGATCACCATGAAAACCCACAAAATTATGCCCAACTTACATATTCTGACAAAGACATGAGTTCCACTTGCGAGATGGTTTTTCAAGTTATACAAGCCTTAGATCCAAAGGGGCTCACGCCCGATATAGCCAATTGTTTATATACCGGAATAATGACCGATACTGGTTCATTTAAATATTCAGCTACCACTGCCACTACACATAGAACTATTGCCACACTGATAGAAGCTGGGGCAGAAAATACGGCTATTCATCAAAAAATTTATGACACCTTCACCTTTGATCGTTTAAAATTACTAGGCATTACGCTGTCTAACATGAAAAAAATTGAAGGGGTGCCAGTGGTTTATATTGCACTAAATCAAGCCACACTCAATACCTGTAATTTCAGAAAAGGAGACACCGAGGGCTTTGTTAATTATGGATTGAGTTTAAAAGACATTCAAATGGCGGTGATCCTCATCGAAAATGAAGGGGAAAGAAAGATTCGAATGTCATTCCGTTCAAAGGGGCATTTTTCAGTAAATGAATTTGCTCGAAAATATTTTAGTGGAGGGGGGCATTTAAACGCCGCTGGAGGCGTCTCCGAAAAAAGCATGATCGAAACGGAGAGGGCCTTAATTGCTGCCATTAAAGAAGTTAAAAATGAATTCTAAATCGAGCTTAACAATTTGTTGCATTTTACTTTTTGTGGCCGTGGGGTGCAGTGCGCCCCAACCTAGAAAACCCTTAAATAAAAGTATAAATGCGTTTTTGCAACAATCAGCAAAACGAAACAAAATATTATTGGCCGCTGAACAAAAACAAATTGCTGAAGTAATTGCAACCGAAAAAAAGGAAGCTTATTTTCCAAGCAAAAAAGGGTTTTGGTATCGCTACAAAAACAAAGACGACTCTGGTTCCACATTCCCAATCAAAGGTGACCTAGTTAAATTTCAATATGCTATCTATACATTAAAAGGCGACCTATTATATGACGCCGCCACCCTAGGGGCAGTTCGCTATCAGGTTGATCAGGAAGATTTACTGCCGGCCTTAAGAGAAGGAATCAAAATAATGAAAGCCGGAGAAGTTGTGGTATTCCTTTTTCCTTCCTACCTTTGTTATAGCTACCAAGGAGATGGCGATAAAATTGGCATTAACCAACCCCTTCGATTTGAAATTAGCCTAGATACAATCATTAAAACTCAAACCCAATAGCACATGAAACTTCAATATTTTGTATGGTTGCCTTTGGCAGCCCTTCTCATTCATTGTAAATCACAATACCCAGATCTTGAAAACGGTCTTTTTGCTGAAATTGAGACCAATAAAGGAACCATCCTTTTGAAATTAGAAAATGAAAAAACACCACTTACTGTGGCCAATTTTGTCTCTCTCAGCGAAGGTAACAACCCCATGGTCAATGCAGAATTTAAAGGCAAAAAATATTATGACGGCATTCTTTTTCACAGAGTGATTGCTGATTTTATGATTCAAGGTGGAGACCCCACAGGTACTGGATCTGGGGGCCCCGGTTACCAGTTTGAAGACGAAATTACCGACTTGAAACACAACAGTCCAGGTATTTTGTCTATGGCCAATGCAGGACCAGGAACCAATGGAAGTCAATTTTTTATAACCCACAAGGCCACGCCTTGGTTAGATGGGAAACATACGGTTTTTGGGCAGGTGGTGCAAGGACAAAATGTGGTGGATAGTATAGCTCAAAATGATACTATTAAGACCGTTGCAATTATTCGTATAGGACGTGATGCCAAAAAGTTTGACGCCCCTCAATTGTTTGCTTCTCATTTTGAAGCAAAAAAAGAAGCGGCAGCAAAGCAAGCAGCTAATAGAGCCAAAGTCCAAGCTGATAAAGTGGCAGCCTTTGAGCGCTTAAAGCCCATGAGTAAAATAACCTCAAGTGGGTTACAATACCTTGTGACAGAAAAAGGAAAAGGAGCCGCCGTAAATGCCCAAAAAGCCGTGGGGGTTCATTATGCTGTTTATTTTGTGGATGGCACCCTACTAGACACCAGTATTTTAAGCGTAGCGGAAGCCTATGATATGGTAGATGAAAATCGAAAAATGGCTGGGAAATATTCCCCTCTTCCCGCACAGGTTGGCCCTGACGCAAGACTCATTGAAGGGTTTAAAGAAGGACTTCGATTACTCTCCATTGGAGATAAAGCCACTCTTTTTTTGCCCTATACTTTAGCTTATGGTGAACAAGGCGGGGGGCCAATTCCTCCCCAATCCGACTTGATATTTGAGGTAGAAGTTGTTGAGGCCATTAACAACTAAGTGATGAAAAGCCATGCGACTTAGGGTTTTACACGCTGCACAAAAACCGTTGCCGTGGATTCTCTTTTTGGCCTTTCAACTGCTGAGCTTAAAAATGATAAAGAACAACCCCCAGTTGGTTGAAGAATATTATAGTTCTTTCTTTTATCCTTTACTTTTTCAAATTCAAAGCAGGTTTTTTGCGTTTTTTTCATTTTCATTAGGAGACCTTTTTTATGCCTTAGCACTTTTACTCTTTCTCTATAATTGCTATCGCTACTTTAAATACAAAAAACAGAATTTCAAATGGCTTTTTTTTAACCTGATCATTTTAGTTAGCCTCATTCATTTCTTTTTCTATATGAGTTGGGGACTCAATTATTTTCGGATTCCACTTCATCAAAAACTGAATTACACATTAGATTATACTGAAGAAAGTCTAACGAAAACCTTGCTTTACCATTTAGATCAAACCCATCGCTTGCGTCAACAATTAAATACCGCAGACAGCTTGGCCGTGGTTGCCCCATACAATAAAAAAAAATTAATAGGCCTTATTCAAGAAAACTATACCGTTCCTTTTCATACACAAAAAAAAGTGACCCCCTTTGGCAAGGTTAGTTGGTGGAGTTATCTTTTAAGTTATGCTGGCTATGGTGGCTACCTCAATCCATTTACCCTTGAATCTCAAATTAACAACTTACAACCTCCTCTAAGTTTTGTGTCAACAGCAGCACATGAAATGGCCCACCAATGCGGTATTGCCGCAGAAGACGAAGCCAATTTTATAGCATTCTATACCCTCGTACAGCATTCCGATCCATACTTACGCTTTTCAGCTCATGCCTTTGCTGTACGCTATCTTTACTACGATTTGTACCGTTTCAGTCCTGAAACTGCAAAAGAAATAAGATATCAAATGCATCCCGGGCTCCTGAAAGATTTTGAAAAAATAGCTATTTTTTGGAAACAGTTTGAAAATCCATTTGAACCCTATCTAAAACAATTCTATCACCAATTTTTGGTGGCTAATGGTCAAAAAAAGGGATTAAAAAGCTACTCTGCCATTGTAGGTTATTTGGTGGCTCATTGTGAAGAAAATAGTACCTTGAAATAAAAAATATTTATGCGGCTTAGCAGTTTACAAAACCCAGAGATTAAACGCTTACAAAAACTAATTCAAAAGTCAAAAGCGAGAAAAGAAAGCGGAAGATTTGTGGTGGAAGGTAAACGGGAAATTTTACGTGCCATTGCAGCTGGCTACACTCTTGAGGGTCTTTTTATTGAAGAAAATGTAATTTTGGATGGTAAGACAAAACGCATTTTTGAACAAACAGGAGCCAAACAATATGAACTGTCCAAAAACTTGTTTGAAAAAGTGGCCATACGCTCCAACACCATACAAATGGTGGCACTCGGAAAACAAAAAAAACATCCTCTGAATGATCTAAAATGCTCCTCTAAATCACTGGTAATGGTTGTTGAAGGTGCAGAAAAACCAGGTAATATTGGTGCCCTTTTAAGAACCGCCGCCGCCTTTGAATGGGATGCTGTTCTCATTGCAAATTCCAAAACAGACCTTTATAATCCAAATGTTATTCGCTCTAGTTTAGGTGGTCTTTTTTTTGTTCCCGTTGCCGTAGCCTCTTCCCAAGAAATTCTTTCCTTTCTAAAAGATCATAAATTTACTATTGCAACGGCCGCCTTATCGGCCAATAATACCTCTAGCCAGCATTTTGATTATCCGCTGCCGTGTGCTTTGGTGGTGGGTAGCGAAGACCTCGGAGTTAGCCCCATTTGGATTGAAGAGGCCTCACATATTGTAAAAATTCCTATGTCAACCAACATAGATTCTTTAAATCTTTCCGTTTCGGCAGGGATTTTGATGTATGAAGCATTGAGCAAGAATGGTTTGCTAGAGGATTCTTTGTAAATTTGAACAAGGGAGTTAAAATGTTGATCGAAGAAGAGATAGAAAAAAAAGAAGTTGCCAAGCAATATAAAGAATTGCTGCGCATCAGTTATCGAAATTTGTCTGAAGAAGATAAAAAGCTGATTCGGTCTGCTTTTGATATTGCTGTAGAAGCACATAAAGATCAACGAAGAAAATCAGGAGAGGCCTATATTTTTCACCCCATAAGCGTGGCTAAAATTGTGGCGCAACAAATTGGATTAGATGCTACTTCAATTTCTGCGGCACTGCTCCATGATGTGGTTGAAGACAGCGAATTTACTCTAGAAGATATTGAACGCCTAATGGGCAATACGGTGGCAAAAATTGTACACGGTCTCACCAAAATATCACATCTTAAGAAAGACAAAAACATTTCTCTACAGGCAGAGAATTTCAGAAAAATGTTGCTCACTTTAAATGATGATATTAGAGTAATCATTATTAAAATTGCCGATCGGCTACACAACATGCAAACCATGGATGCTATGCCGGAATATAAGCAAGTAAAAATTGCTTCCGAAACGCTCTACATATATGCCCCCCTAGCCCACCGCATTGGGCTTTATAACATCAAAAGCGAACTGGAAGATCTTAGTTTAAAATATACTGAAAATCTTCGCTATAAGGCTATTAAGGAAAAAATTGAAGCCTCCAAAGAAGCCCAAGAAGACTACATAAAGTCTTTTGAAGAATTTGTGCGAAGTGCTTTAAACAAAGAGCGTTTAAAATACGATATAAAAGGACGAGCCAAATCCATTTATTCGATTCATCGAAAGATGCAAAAGCAGAATATCAGCTTTGAACAAGTGTATGATAAATTTGCTATTCGTGTTGTTTATCAAGCAGAACGGGCAAAAGAAAAGCTAATTGCTTGGAAAATATATTCCATTATTACAGATCATTTCATCCCAAATCCAACCCGTTTAAGAGACTGGATTACTACCCCTAAATCGAATGGCTATGAAGCTCTTCATATCACCGTTATGGGCCCCCAGAACAAATGGATTGAGATTCAAATTCGATCGGAACGCATGCATGAAATTGCAGAAAAGGGATATGCAGCACATTATAAATACAAACAGGGAGCCCAAAAAGACATAGGTATTGACGATTGGCTAAATAAACTGCAAGAGGTATTGGAAAACAATTCTGGAAATGCTGTTGATTTTGTTGAAGATTTTAAACTCAACCTTTATTCAAAAGAAATTTTTGTTTTTACACCAAAAGGGGATTTAAAATCCTTACCACAGGGAGCCACCGCCTTAGATTTTGCTTTTGCCATACACTCTGAAATTGGGCAACAAACTCGGGGGGTACGGGTTAATGGGCGATTGGTACCGCTTAGCAAAGTCTTAAAAAGTGGGGATCAGGTAGATGTTATAACCTCAAAGAACAGTAAGCCTTCACCCAATTGGTTAGATTTTGTCAAAACCTCTCGGGCTCGATCCATCATCAAAACCACACTCAATGAAGAGAAAAAGCGTGTGGTAGAAGAAGGTAAGGAAATTTTACGGAGAAAATTAAGACAACTAAAAATTGATCTGAGCCAAAAAGCGATCAACAACATGATGCGCTTTTTCAAAATGGAATCCGCTCAAGATCTTTTTTATCGGGTTGGGTTGGGGACGCTTTCAAATAGCCAACTCAAAGAGTTTGCTACCGCCTACAACAACACACTTTTGAGTTTTTTCAAAAAGCGTATTTCTAAAAATCCACAAACCCTTCCGAAGGGAGATGCTAGTGACCATATTACAGAAAAGTTTGACACCTTGGTTTTTGGAAAAGAAAGACAAACTTTGGCTCATAGTTATGCCATTTGCTGTAATCCCATTCCAGGAGATGCCGTTTTTGGTTTTATCACCATTAATGAAGGAGTAAAAGTGCATAAAAAAGAATGCCCAAATGCCTTGGCTTTACAATCAAATTTTGCCTACCGTATTGTTTCTGCTAAGTGGGTTGATTCTTCAGCGGAAGATTTTCATGTTACCCTCACGCTTAGTGGGATTGACAATATGGGTCTAGTCAATGAGGTAACTCGTACCATTTCAGACAATAAAAAGGTATATATCACAAAAATTAACTTTGACACAGAAGACAATTATTTTACGGGAGAATTGCAGATTAATGTAAAAAACCAAACCGTTCTCAATAAGCTTATCAAAAGTTTATACCGAATTAAGGGGATTGATAAAATCATTAGAAAATAGGGGAATATATTGTAATATTGCAAAATATGATTAATGTAAAATCAAATCAGGAGATAGTAAAAGAGGTTTTTGTAAAATTCTTAGATCAACAAGGGCATAGAAAAACCCCTGAACGCTTCGCCATTCTTTTTGAAATATACGACAATCAAGAACATTTTGACATTGAGTCGCTATATCTCAAGATGAAAAATAAAAACTATCGTGTGAGTCGAGCTACGTTATACAACACTATGGAATTATTGTTAGATTGTGGGTTGGTGCGTAAACACCAATTCGGAAAAAATCAAGCACAATACGAGAAGTCTTATTTTGACCGTCAACACGATCATATTATATTTACAGACACTGGCGAAGTGAAAGAGTTTTGTGACCCGCGCATACATGAAATAAAGAAAACCATTGAGGATATTTTTGATGTGGAAATTAACAATCATTCTTTATACTTTTACGGCACAAAAAAAAAGTAATCTAATCCTAAAAGCATGGCGGTAGATTTGTTACTTGGTCTTCAGTGGGGAGACGAAGGAAAAGGAAAAATTGTGGATGTGCTCACGCAATCCTATGATATTATTGCTCGTTTTCAAGGGGGGCCAAATGCAGGGCATACCCTTGAATTTGACGGTAACAAACATGTGTTACACACTATCCCTTCCGGCATTTTTCATCCTAAAGCAGAAAATCTTATTGGCAATGGTGTGGTCATTGACCCTGTCATATTTAAAAAAGAAATTGAAGGCATGTCTTCTTATAACATTTCTTTTCATGATA
>JBMYZB010000041.1:0-12722 GCA_049609945.1 Flavobacteriaceae bacterium | reverse complement strand
ATCCACCTTAGCATCAAAAAACAACTGCAATAAAAAGGCGTTTGGACGCCTGTTAAACAAAGGTTGCATATCGTTTATAGCTTTCATGATTGCTTTTTTAGCAGCCACCGCATCTCCAAGCATCTGGTCAAGGCCTTTGCGATGATATTGATACAGGGCAGTCCTATATTCACGAAAAGTGTTTGACCTTAAATTGTCGATCAATTCATGACGATTTCGAGTAGAAATATTCGGCTTCCAGGCAGCAATATCAGTTTGTTGAGCTAAGTTTACAATTTGCTGGGCTTGTTCAAAAAAGGGTGTGCCACCAAAGGGTTTAAAACTATCGGCGTCTAACCCTAAAATGATGTAAACATAATAGCTGATGATGGAAACCAAATTAGATTCAAATTCAGATTGATTATAAAATAGGGGCTGATATTCTTGATAATTAAATACAACCTCTTTATCTAAATAGTTTAAAATAGGACTGTCATAATTGGTTTCAAAAATAGGGCGTTGGGATTGCACCTGTAGGGTTGCCTTAAATTGGTTTCCGCTATATGAAGTCAGAGTAAATAGAAAGGAACAGGTAATTTTTTCTCTGTTAAGAAAGGGTTTAGTGGTCCAAATGCGTGTGTTTATAAATTCATTCAATGACTGCTCAAGGGTTTGAAAAATTTGTTGATTGGTTTGATTTACCAAATCGGCATTAACTATAACTTGAGCATTAAGTTCTTGCGCTTGGAATTTTAGGCCACAACAAAGGAAAAAGAGCAAAATGTATTTTTTACGGAGCATTGGTTTTTAAGATTTGATTAAAAATTTCTATTGCAAGAGTTGCCTTGGTTTGTGTAGCAAAATCTACTGATCGGCCATCTTTATGAAAAATTGTAATTGCATTTTCATCGCTCATAAAAGCTTTATTTCCTTCTGTAAGAGCATTTAGTATGATGGCATCCAAGTTTTTTCTTCTCATTTTGTCTTGGGCATTGGCCTCCATATTTTCTGTTTCAAGGGCAAATCCTACCACTAACTGGTTTTTTTTATGTTTCCCCATGTAGCCCAAAATGTCATTGGTTTTGATTAATTCAATTTGCCAATTTGTTTCAATATGTTGCTTTTTGATTTTGTGCGCAGCCACCTTGCGAGGTGTAAAATCGGCAACCGCTGCCGCGGCAATGGCAATATCAACCGTTGAAAAATGATGTTGCACGGCTTTAAACATTTCAGCAGCCGATTGGACATCAACACATAAAAGTCTTGGGCTTTTGATTTCTAAGGCGGTTGGACCACTTATCAATATCACATTAGCCCCCAAATCTAAAGCAGTTTGTGCTAGCGCATAGCCCATTTTTCCAGAAGAATAATTCCCAATAAATCGGACTGGATCAATAGCTTCATATGTAGGGCCGGCGGTTATTAAAACTGTTTTTTTGTGCAAAGGAGATTGGGCAGCCAAATGGTTTTCGAGGGCTACAACAATATTTTCAGGTTCCAACATTCTACCTTTACCAGAAAGACCACTAGCTAATGGGCCATCGCCTACGGGCAAAACCGTCACACCTTGCGCGGCTAAAGTTGTAATATTTTTTTGCTGTGCTGGATGCGCATACATATCCAAATCCATGGCGGGAGCTGCAAACACCCTACATTTAGCTGACAAATAGGTGGCCAACAACAAATTGTTGCAGACTGCATGTGCCATATTGCTCAATGTATTGGCTGTAGCAGGAGCAATTAAAAAAAGATCGGCCCAAAGCCCTAAAGCCACATGGTCATTCCATAGAGGATTGTCTTGACCTGTGGCTGTGAAAGAAGATAAAACAGGGTTGTTTGATACTGTAGAGAGCGTTAAGGGAGTTACAAAATCTTTAGCCGCAGGGGTCATAACTATACGCACCTCAGCATCCTTTTTTATTAACGCTCTTACTAAAAAAGGGGTTTTATAAGCGGCTATACCTCCTGATATTCCTAGTAGGATTTTTTTTCCGCTTAAAAAACTCATCATTTAGGCTGTGGGTTCGTCTGTATTTCGATGATAAATTTTATCATTAAACCATTCTTCAACAGCAATGGCATGGGGCTTAGGGAGCCGCTCATAAAATTTGGACACTTCAATTTGTTCTTTGTTTTCAAAAATCTCTTCCAAACTATCATTGTGTGTAGCAAATTCATCTAACTTCTCGTGCAATTCTTTTTTAATATCTTGATTGATTTGCACAGAGCGCTTGGCAATAATTGAAATCGCTTCATAAATATTATTTGTTGCTTCTTCAACTGCATTGCGATCATAGGTTTTGGTGGATTGTGATGCTTTAGATTCTCTGTATTTTGTCATTTTCAATAGAATTTTAATTGGTTTGGTTCTGTATTAATAAATTGTGCTCTTTATTGACCACTTCCATTTTTTGATTGAGTTCATCCATAAAAAAAGTTTCAGGATAATAACGTAAAATGGTTGTATATTGTTGTTGTAATTCTTCTAAGCGAGACTGTTTTTTTGACAAAACACTGTTAATTGCAATTTCATAAGCAGCATTAAACTTAACCACCATGGCTTCTTCTCGAAATTTGGTGCCTGGAAAAGATCCAATAAAATTATCTTGTGATTTCATTGCTGCCGCATAGTCTCTAATGGTATAATACCCTTTTGCTATTTCAAAGTCTTTTTGCTCCAATTTTGTTTGTAGCTCTGAAATCATTTGGTTGGCTTCTTCAGCAAATTCAGAATTAGGATAAAGATTAATAAAAATCTGCAATTTTTCGATTGCTTTGTAGGTATCTTCTTGGTCTAAACTATATTCGGGTGAAAGAAAATAATAACACTTAGCCGCTTTAAAATAAGCCTCTTCAATACGCTGGCTTTTAGGGTAAGATTTTACAAAATTTTCGTATTGGTAGGCAGACAAAACGTAGCTTTTTGTCTTGAAATAGGAGTCCGCATAAAAAAAGATGACACGCTCAGCTTGGGGCTTTCCTCTGTACTTAGGAACAATTTGCTCTAGCAACCGATTGGCCTTTCGATATTCAGCTTTGTCGTAATATTCTTCTGCCGATCGATATTTTTGGGCTGTGTCATCACTATTTAATAGCTTTTGATATTCACTACAACCAAAAGAGAAAAGCATTATAAGCAGGTGTATAGAAAACAAAAGTGGTTTCAAATTCATCGTGCAAAAGTACTAAATCTCAATCACTTTGAAAATTAATTTTTACGGAAGTCAAAGTGAGCAGAAAAGCTGCTAGTTATTTTCCGAAACAGCCGGTCGATTTAATTGTTTATCAAACTGTTGCAAAAGGGTTTGCGAGGCCTCAACTAATGGCAGTCGAACTGTTTTATCACAAATGTTTAACAAGGACAATAAGCCTTTGATTCCTGTGGGATTTCCTTCAGTAAACAATAACTCAATGAGTCTCTTTAACTCTTCGTCCAAAGCCTCGGCTGCACGAGCATTTCCTTCATCCATAAAAGCAAACATTTTAGCAATTTGATTGGGAAGAGCATTCCCTAAAACAGATATGCAGCCTGCACTTCCTAGTTGGTAAAGCTTTAAGTTTAAAGCATCATCTCCTGAGAGCACTTGCCATCGTCCACCCACTCTATGGATCAATTCCTTGCCTTGTTCAAGGTCGCCCGAAGCCTCTTTAATGGCAACCACATTAGAACATTCATTTGCGATTCTAATAAACGTTTGAGGGAGTAAATTCACACCTGTTCTTCCAGGAACATTATAGACTATTAATGGTAAGGGGCTGTTTTCAGACAATTTTTTATAGTGGCAATAAAGCCCTTCTTGTGAGGGTTTGTTGTAATAAGGTGTTACTGATAATATAGCAGCAAAAGGCTCTGGATTAAGTTGCTCTAAAGACTTTACTAAGGCAACCGTATTATTTCCGCCTAAGCCCAAAACCAAAGGCAATTGTTTGTTGTTTTCTTCTATAATTGTGTTTAAAACGGCTTGCTTTTCTTCGGGTTCCAAAGTGGCTGTTTCGGCCGTTGTGCCCAAAGCAACCAAATAATCTGCTCCGTGGTCTATAACGTGTCTCACCACACCTCTCAATGCTTCATGATCAATATTTCCGTTAGATAAAAACGGAGTAACTAGCGCAACACCAACACCTTCTAAATTCATTTATCTGCTTTAAAAATGGTTTTTATATATTTTGGTAACTCACTTAGGAATAATGCTTTTTCTGAAGGTTTGAAATCAAAAATCAAATCATTTAAGCGCGGGTCTAGGCCCACAAATCCTACTCTAAAATTTGCTTTTGATCGGGCAGATAAAACATTAAGAAGACTGTGGGGCAGATTAAAGTAGTTGATTAAAATATCAAAAGAAAAATCACAAAAACGCTCTTGCTGTTCTGATAGCTTTGCCGTCCAAGAAAGTTTTTTTTGATCAAAAAACAACATTTTTGTTCTCTTAGCATTTTCAATTTCTAGAAGACCAACAGGAGCCATGACATGCACTCTAGATGGAGAAACGTTCAATTGTGAAGCAATTTCTCTAATAAACTGTAAGTCTATTGTTCTGTTCATATCCATTAAAATACCCACCGTTTTAATCTTTGAATTGTGTTGAATTTTTCTTTTGGCTAACTCCTTTAAGTGTTTTTTGAAGTATAGCCGTAAAAAAAAATTTTGTAAAAACTTTTTCATTTTATGAATCAAAAGTAATTGCTTCCCTAAGGTCTTTCTAACTTTTTTAAATCTTGCATGAATTTAAGATAGAATGTTGTAAATGTAACAGATTTAAGTTTGAATCAACTCCAAAAAGGCAGTTTCAGTTAGAATGGTAATTCCCAATTGTTTCGCTTTTTCCTTTTTGGCTGGCCCCATATTCTTTCCGGCCACCAAAAAATCTGTTTTAGAAGATATGGAACCTGATAATATTCCACCAAGTGATTCAATTTTATCTGCCAATTGCTTACGAGAAAATTGTTCAAAAACTCCCGAAATAACAAAACGTTTTCCTTCCAAAACCTGAGGTAATGTAGCCTCTATTTGTTCCATTTCAAGTTGCAGACCATATTGCTCTAAACGATTTACCAACTGAAGTTGTTGTGGATCTATAAAAAATGCTTGTATGCTTAATGCAATACGTTCTCCAATTTCATCCGTTTCTATTAATTCTTCCCATGTAGCCAATGCTAAAGCTTCAATATTCTTAAATTTTTTAGCTAATTTTTTAGCTACTGTTTCACCCACATAGCGAATTCCCAAAGCAAAAAGCACCTTTGAGAAAGGCTGATTTTTAGATTGTGACACACCCTCCACCAAATTTTGTGCAGATTTTTCTGCCATGCGCTCCAGCCCAATAAGATCACTAACTGTGAGAATGTATAAATCGGCACTGTTTTGAATGAGTCCTGCCTCAAAAAGTTGAGTAACAGTTTCAGCACCAATGCCACTTATGTCCATTGCTTTACGAGAAATAAAGTGTTGTATTCTTCCTATAATTTGGGGAGGACATCCGTTTTTGTTGGGGCAATAGTGTTGTGCTTCTCCAGTCTCTCGTTCTAGCTTACTTCCACATTCTGGGCAGTGTTCTATAAATTCAATTTTATCCGTTTTGGCTCCTCTTTCGGTAGGAGCTACTCCAGTAATTTTAGGAATAATTTCACCTCCCTTTTCGACAAAAACACGATCGCCTAATCGTAAATCTAATTTTTCGATTTGATCAGCGTTGTGTAAGGAGGCTCGTTTCACTGTAGTTCCTGATATTGAAATCGGTTTTAATTGCGCCACTGGTGTGATTGCCCCTGTTCTACCCACTTGATAGTGTATGCCTTGGAGTGTGGTTATGGCCTGTTCAGCCTGAAATTTATAGGCAATGGCCCAGCGAGGTGATTTGGCTGTTGTACCCAACTGCTCTTGCCAAGCCAATTCATTTACCTTAATAACCACCCCATCAATTTCATAGGGCAATTCTGTTCTGTGTTTATCCCAATAAGACAAAAATTCAAAAATGGCTTCAATATTATCACACTGTGCAGCCGACTGTGGAACCCTAAAACCCCATAATCGGGCTTTTTCCAGTACTTCAAACTGTGTTTTAAAAGAACCCTTAGCTCCCGCTATAGCATAGGTAAAACATTCTAATCCACGCGCAGCTACAAGTGCGCTATCTTGTAATTTTAAACTCCCAGAGGCTGTGTTACGCGGATTTTTAAAAGGGGCCTCCCCAAGCAAATTTCTTTCTGCATTTAGAGCATTAAAAGCATCCCATGGCAAAATTACTTCTCCCCTTATCTCAAAAAAGGAAGGGTAATCTCCTCTCAACTGAAGCGGAACGGTGTTAAGTGTTTTTATGTTTTGAGTCACATCATCTCCTTGCACTCCATCTCCACGGGTGGCAGCTCGTTTCAAGGCACCCTCCTCATAAGTGAGATTGATGGAAGCACCATCAAACTTTAATTCACACATATAGGTGAGAGGCACTGGTCCAATTCTTTTTTTTATACGTTCAATCCATTCCTGTATTTCGCCTAGCGAATAGGTGTTGGAGAGCGAATACATGGGCAGGTGATGCGCCACTGTTTGAAAATTTTTGGTGAGCCCCCCCCCAACCCGTTGCGTAGGAGAATTAGAATCAAAAACCTCAGGATGCTGCTCTTCTAGTGCTTGTAAAAGTTTGAGCTTTTGGTCAAAATCATAATCACTTATTACGGGTGCATCTAAGATGTAATAATTATAATTGTGTTCATGCAACTCTTTTCTAAGCTGCAAAATCTTTTCAATATTTGAAGATTCGTTCATATTTTCAATAGGCGCATAAACCTGACTTTACCAAAAATATCTTTTCTGATTGACATTTTAAACATTGCAGTAGACTTAATTAAGAGGGATAGTTTTTCCAAATAGATGGGATTTATTTCAAAATAGATTCGTCCTTTGGAATGTAAAGCCTCTTTAGCCTGACTAAGAATAACTTTATAAAATAATAGAGGATCCTCCATGGGAGCAAACAAAGCTATGTGGGGTTCATAGTCCAACACCTTTTTTTCCATCTTGTCCTTTTCATCCCAGCCAATGTAGGGCGGATTAGAAACAATAATATCATAGGTATGTTGTAGTGGTTTTGTAAGAATGTCATGATGAAATAATTCAACTTGAGCATTACAAGCTGTTGTATTCTGATTTGCTATGCTGAGAGCCTGCTCGCTTACGTCAAGTGCTGCCACATGAAATTGCCGTTGTTCTTTGGCCAAGGCAATGGCCACACAACCCGATCCAGTGCCTACATCTAAAACACTTTGAGTTTGAGTCACTCCCCTATGGTCTTCTAAGACCCAATCTACTAATTCTTCTGTTTCGGGACGGGGAATAAGAACCTCAGGGCTAACTTTTAATCTTAAATCTCTAAACCAAGCCCATTGCAAAATTTGTTGGATGGGACGTTTTTGTTTCAATTCAATAAGTGCTTTTTCTAATACTGAAAATTCAGCAGAAGTAAGGGTGTGATGCGGGTGCAAACCCAAAAAAGAAGCATCCCAATCAAAGTGATGCTCCAATAGCATTTTGAAATACAAGTCTGCTTCGCGCAATGGGCCAAGCGGCTGCAAGGTCTCTCTAAATAAATTTCTACCTTCTAAAAGAGTCACTACAATTTTTTTAACATCCATACTGAACAAGAAAAATGACCTGTTTTTCCCAATGGAGCAGTTAAGTAGCCAAATCCCATTCGTTGATATAGTTTTTGTGCTGCTTTCATATTGGGCATAGTTTCAATATAACATTGTTCAAAAAGGTTTTCTTCAGCAAATTGCAAACATTTAGTCATCATTTGAGTTCCCCACCCCTTCCCTCTGGCTTGTGGGAGAAAATACATTTTTTGCAATTCACATACAGTGTTGTGAGCTTGTGGTAGAGGTGCTATGCCTACTCCACCCAAAAGCTGCTTATTGTCTTCCAAAACAAAATATTGGGCTCTTGGTTCCTGATACGTTTCAAACATTTCATCCAATTCCGGATCAGCATAAGCCGTCCCTTTTTTTGGCACACCCATTTCAATTAAAACACTACGCAAAATAGGAGCAAGAGTGGCATTGTCTTCCGTTGTAATTGGGCGAATTTTCATCACAATTAATTTTGGCTAAATTTACCGATTAGAAAAGTTCCTTCAAAACAAATGCAGGATGATTTAATTTCTGAAAAGACCACCGCACAAGATATAGTTTTTATGCAGCGGTGTTTATTTCTAGCACAAAAAGGTTTAGGGCAAACCTACCCTAACCCATTAGTGGGCTGTGTTATTGTATATCAAAATAAAATTATTGCAGAAGGCTGGCATCAAAAAGCAGGAGGGCTTCATGCCGAAGCAATGGCCATTGAAGCTGTAGAAAATAAAAATCTTTTAAAAAAGAGTACACTTTATGTAAACCTTGAGCCTTGTGCCCACCATGGAAAAACTCCTCCTTGTGCAAATCTGATCGTGAAACATAAAATTCCCAAAATAGTTATCGCCACCTTAGATCCGCATAAAGTGGTGGCAGGAAAAGGGGTGAAAATTTTGAAACAAGCAGGCTGCAAGATAATTTTGAACGTGCTGCACAAAGAGGCCTCTTTTGTAAATCGAAGATTTTTTACTTTTCATCAACAACAACGGCCCTATGTGATTTTAAAATGGGCACAAACCCAAGATCACTTTATAAGTCCAACTAAAAAGGAGAGCGATTTAGGTTCTGTTTTCTGGATCACTGAAACACTTGCTCAGCAAAGGTCACACCAGTGGCGCAGTGAAGAACAGGCCATTATGGTGGGAATACAAACCGTAGTGGACGATGATCCACAACTTACTAATCGGCACTGGAAAGGAAACAACCCCATTCGCTTTATAATTGATCCTCAGGGACGTATTCCCGAAAAATCAAAAATAATGACGGATCCTTATCCAAGTTATTTTCTAAATAAAAATAAAGGTTTTGATGCTCGTAATAATAAGGTGTCTTTAAAAACTGATTTTACAAATTGTCAGACCCTATTGCAAACTTTATTTAAAATGCAAATCCAATCTGTAATTGTTGAGGGAGGAAAAACCACTTTATCTTCATTTTTAAAAGAAAAGATTTGTGATGAGATTCGAATTTTTGAAAACCCAAAAAAATTACGCTCTGGAATACCGGCTCCAAAATTAAACAAGCCTCCAGCAAAAAAAGAAAAATTGGGCAGTGACACTTTAACTGTTTTTTATTTTTAATTCTTTATTTCACAATCGTATTTACGTCATATCATCTTAAACTTTGAATAAAAAAAATACTATTATTTCAATTTTCCCCAACTAATTGTATGTCAAAAAGTAATGCTTTAATTCGATTATTTTTTAGGCAAATAGAAGTTCCAAAAGAATTACAAACGAGATCTATTTTTTTAGAGTCCTTTTTGAGTGATTTATTTTTTAAAACAGATATTCACATGGGGCTAAGTATTTTACTAAATTACATAATCTACTGATAATAAAGTTCTTAAAATTTAATTCATTAAATCTTTTGGGAAAAAAGGTAACACTTCTATAGCGTATTAAAAATTGAAAATCAGGAAAAAACAAAAAAAAGGAGGTAGGTAAATTTATTTTTTCTTACAATTTTTTTACTTCTAAATATCTAAAAAAAAAACTTAAAATTCAACCCCAAAATCATTTTTTTATAATAAAAATTTAAAGCATATTTGTTGGGTTATAAGATTAACCACACACATCAAATAACCATTAACAGTTAGAAATAAGCATATGACTCTATCTGCCCAATCGGTTTGGCAAAATTGTTTGGCTTTTATTAAGGATAATATCCAAGAACAAGCGTACAAAACATGGTTTGAACCCATTGTTCCGATGAAATTGGAAAATGAAGTATTGAGCATACAAGTTCCTAGCAAATTTTTTTATGAATGGTTAGAAGAGCATTATGTGAAACTGCTTAAGTCGAGCCTAATGCGAGAACTGGGTAAGGAGGCGCGTTTGGTATACATTATTAAGATGGAAAACACCTATGGAAACCGAACTCCATTCACCGAGAGTATTCCTAGCAACAACAGATCCCATGTAATGTTACAGCATGTAGATGCTCCCCTAAATTCTTTTAATGGAGAACTAAAAAACCCTTTTGTGATTCCAGGGATCAAAAACCTCCAAATAGAATCACAATTAAATCCGAATTATAACTTTGATAATTTTTTAGAAGGAGATTCCAATCGTTTAGCTCGATCTGCTGCCTTAGCCGTGGCTGCCAAACCTGGTGGTACATCCTTTAATCCGCTGCTTGTTTTTGGTGGTGTTGGATTAGGTAAAACACATTTGGCACACGCCATTGGAGTTGAAATTAAAGAAAAACACCCAGATAAAACGGTGCTCTACATTGCAGCAGAAAAATTTACTCAACAATATATTGACTCTGTTAAGAAAAACACGCGTAATGATTTCATTCATTTCTACCAACTATTGGATGTTCTTATAATTGACGATGTACAATTCTTATCAGGTAAGTCCGGAACACAAGATGTGTTTTTCCATATATTCAATCACCTCCATCAAAATGGCAAACAAGTTATTCTAACTTCAGATAAGGCCCCTGTGGATATGCAAGACATTGAACAGCGTTTGCTTTCACGTTTTAAATGGGGTTTGTCTGCCGAATTGCAAGTACCCGATCTAGAAACACGTATTTCTATTTTAAAAAACAAACTCTATCGTGATGGAGTCTCTATGGAAGATGAAATTGTGGAATATGTGGCTAAAAACATCAAAACTAATGTTCGCGAACTTGAAGGGGCTATCATTTCATTGATTGCCCAATCTTCTTTTAACAAAGCAGAAGTAACGTTGGATTTGGCCAAAAGTATCGTGGAAAAATTTGTTAAAAATACCAAGCGAGAAGTTTCTATTGACTACATCCAAAAAGTAGTTTCAGAATATTTTCAAATGGATGTAGCCACTCTGCAATCTAAAACCAGAAGAAGGCACATTGTTCAAGCAAGGCAGTTAGCCATGTATTTTGCAAAAAAATTCACAAAAGCTTCACTGGCAAGCATCGGAAATCAAATTGGAAAGAGAGATCATGCCACGGTGCTTCACGCCTGTAAAACCGTTGATAATTTAAGTTTTACTGACAAACAATTCCGCAAGTATGTGGAAGACCTCAGCCAGAAACTAACACTGTAAAATTTTGAAACCTCGGCTGCTTATGGTTTGCTTGGGAAACATTTGTCGTTCTCCCCTAGCCAAGGTTATCATGGCTGAAAAAACTGCACATTTAAATATTGAAGTTGATTCTGCCGGAACGGCTAATTATCACGAAAACCAACCCGCTGATTTAAGAAGTATTGCTATAGCTAAATCCTTTGGATTAGATTTGAGTTCGCATCGTGCCCGTGCTTTTCAAAAAGCCGATTTTAAAAATTTCACGCATATTTTTGCAATGGACAAACAGAACTATAAATTTCTTATGAGCTTGGCTAAAAATAAAGAAGAAGCCTCAAAAATTCAATTGATTAGACCTGATCAAATGGAAGTGCCCGATCCCTATCACCAAAATGAGACTGCTTTTTTAAATGTTTTTTATATTTTAGAAGAAGCTTGCGCTGTGCAAGTTAAGAATTTTAAAATATGAAAGCCTCACCAATATCTGCAACACTCTATCTTATTCCCACTCCCCTAGGGGAGAATGCTCCTCTCGAGGTGTTACCCTTAACCATTAAAAAAAAATTGGAAGAGCTATCTCATTTTATTGTCGAAAATGAAAAAAATGCACGAGCTTTTATGAAAAAAATTGCCCCTCAAAAAAATCAAGAAAACCTATCTTTTTATATACTAAACAAATACACGGGCCAATTGGAGTTAGAATCCTTTTTAAACCCCATTAAAGAGGGAATTTCCATGGGACTTATGTCTGATGCAGGTTGTCCTAGCATTGCCGATCCGGGTGCCATAATTGTTGAACAAGCTCACCAACTGAACATTATTGTAAAACCCATGGTAGGGCCTTCATCCATTATATTAGCCCTTATGGCCTCCGGTATGAATGGACAAAATTTTGCCTTTAACGGCTATTTACCCATTTACAAAGAGCAACGCATTAGAGTCCTTAAACAACTGGAACAAAAAACCCAAAAGGACAAACAGGCACAGCTTTTTATTGAAACACCCTATCGAAACATCAAGCTTTTTGAGGATATAGTAAAGCATTTAGCACCCCAAACTCTGTTGTGTGTGGCGTGCGATCTAACCCTAGAGACAGCTTATATTAAAACTCTTCCTATTGCGCTGTGGAAAAAATACAAAACCCCCGATTTAAATAAGAGACCAACTCTCTTCATTATTGATCGAGACTAGCGAAAAACTTTCCTTCTATTGAGCCATTGGGTATATTTAAATCGGTTCCGATTGTGTTCTCTAAGCGTGCTAGCAAACAGATGAAATCCAGGCTTACTTGGATTCACCACAAAATAGAGATATTTATGTTGTTCTGCATTTAACACTGCATCTATCACACGAATATCAGGCATGGTGATTGGCCCCGGGGGTAAGCCATAATATTTATAGGTGTTGTAGGGCGAATCAACTTTTAAATCCTTCAATAATACTCGTTTAATAACAAGTTCAAAATCCTGACGCTTTTTTTTAAGAGCATAAATTACGGTGGGGTCGGCTTGCAATTTCATTTTTCTTTTTAAACGATTTAGATATACCCCTGCCACACGAGCATATTCTTCTTTTTGATTGGTCTCCTTTTGGACAATAGACGCC
>JBMYZB010000040.1:0-12846 GCA_049609945.1 Flavobacteriaceae bacterium | reverse complement strand
AAAAAATCCATTACCTATCCGTTGGAATCTAAAAAGCTATTAGAAAACAAATTTAGTTATGGCTTAGGAATAATTTTTAATTAACTAAGCGAACGCCCTTTTTCGTATGCGACCAAGTTCCTAACTCCTCCTTTGCATCTGTTTGCTCAGCACTAAAAAAAGAAGTCCACAACACAGCCAAGCGGGTAAGGTCATAAAAGAAAGGAAAATCCCCTGGCTTTGCGACCAAAAGTAAAAACCTCCGGCAGCTAAGAGCCAAGCCAGCAAAACGCTACTATTAAAAGTCAATCCCTTTTTTTCGGCATAATGGGGAATAATGCCAAACGGTTTATAGAAATAATGCTCAAAGACAATTATGGCACCCACGGGTGCTAAAATAAAGCCATAAAGGGCCACAAAATCTAACAATTTCATAGCAAAAGCAGGAAACAGTCCGGCCAAGGTGGCCACACTTCCTGCCAAAAGGGTTACCCAAAAAGTACCTGCCTTGGGCAACAAGGCTTGAAAAGCCAAGCCCGCTCTATAAATGGTAGGATTGGCGGTGGTCCAGCCAGCCAAAATAACCACCAAAATACCAAAAGCACCTAGGGCATTATAGGCCAAGGGGCCTGGGGCCACAGGCGGAGCTTCCCCATTTTGGAGTAGCAGTTTTGCCTCGGGTGATTGTAAATAGACAGCATACAACAAAGCAGCGGCAATCCATGCCATATAGTGGCCCACATACATTCCCGCGGCTGTGGTCCATCCGGCGTTTGGATTTTTAGCATAACGAAAAACGGTGAGATCAGACATTCCAATGTGCATGGCAGCATTGGCAAACCAAGACCAAAAAAAGACATGCCAAAACGTATATTTCATTTGGCCTGGAAAAGGATCGCTGCCTTCCCCCCACAAGGCCCAAAAGTCAGAAAAACTTCCCACGCCCAATTGATTTAAGGAAACAATTCCAGCGGCTAAAAATCCAAAAACAATAACCGGCGACATCCAATTTGCAGCTTTAGAAACGGTGGCAAAACCTTTGGCGGCAATCAATGAAATTAATACCCCTAAGCTCAGCACAATCAAAATCCACGTGGGGCCGTTGGGGAGTGTATCAGTAAGTTTGGGCATGGCCATGTCAAAGGGAATGCCCACCGCTGTGGCCGAAACCGTGATCATAGCGCCGGCTAAAAAACAAAACAATATGCCGTTGGCAAAATTATAAATCACCACAAGCTTGTTTCCACAAATTTTTTCGAGTTGATAATACAGTGTAAGTCGATAACGAACACCAATGGAGGCCGTTAAAAAACGCCAACTTAAAACCGCCATAAGATTACCCAATAGCAAGCCGACAATCAAATCAAAGGCACTCACTCCTGTCGTTAAAAACAAAGGGCCAATCACAAATTCTGTTCCAGCGGCATGTTCGCCGGCATACATGCCCAAGAAACTCTTCCAGCTTTTTAATTTGGAAGTGGGCACAGGCGTTCTTTCAAATTCCCCAACCACTTCATTTTGAAGCTCCATTTGTGTTGCTTTTGTTGTCATTGAATGAGATGCTTAGGTAAATCGGACACCTTTTCACAACAAAGTTGATCCATAACCTGTTTAAATTGTGTTTTTAAAATGCTAATGGTGTGGTCTGCTCCTTTGTTGCCTAATGCGGCCACACCATACATGGGTGCACGTCCCATAAAGGTAAATTTAGCTCCACAGGCCACCGCACGGGCAATGTCTGGCCCAGAACGCAGGCCACTGTCCATCATGATCACTATTTTGTCACCATAGTTGGCTTGGAGGTTTTTTACCACACGAATAGTTGAGGTTGAAGCATCTAATTGTCGGCCTCCATGGTTGGAAACAATAATGCCGTCAAAACCCATAGCAATAGCATCTTGGGTATCTTGTTCAGAAGCCACACCCTTCAACACCAATTTGCCTTTCCATTGATCGCGGATGGGTTTAATTTTTTCGGCGTTCAATTTTCCTGAAAAAGTTCGATCCATAAAGGCACCCAATTGTTTGAGATTAAGCCCTTCGGGCGTGTAGGGTTTTAATGTATTAAAAGAAGGAATACCGTATTTTAATGTTTCTACCGCCCATTTGGGTTTGCCCAACACCTGTAAAATATTGCGTAGTGTCATTTTAGGGGGCAGCGCCAAATGATTCCGAAAATCGCGCGGGCGATAGCCAAAAGTGGGTACATCACTCAACAACACCAACACGGGGCATTCGGCTGCTGCCGCACGATCAATGATATCTTTTCGAATTTGATCTTCCACCGGATTGTATAATTGAAACCAAGCCTTGCCTTCAGTGAGTTCACTGGCTCGCTCAATGGTCATAGTGGTAACGGTACTTAAAATAAAAGGAATATTATGGCTGTGGGCGGCTTTGGCTAAAATTTCCGGTGCATTGGGCCACATCAATCCTTGTAAGCCCACCGGAGCAATGCCAAATGGAGCCTCATAGGTTTGCCCAAATAGGGTAGTTTGGGTATCGCTAGTCCCATAATTCCGCAAATAGCGGGGTTCTAATTGTACGTCTCTTATTTCTGAGGTGTTGCGGTGCAAACTCACATCTTCATTACAGCCGCCATCCAAATATTCAAAGGCAAAGGCCGGTGTACGTTCTTCAGCTCTTTTTCGTAAATCAGCAATAGAGGGATATCGATTAATTAAATTTGACATAATGATTATTACAGTGCAGGTACTTTCTGCTTGGTGAGTTGATTTTCTGAAGTTAAAAAAGGTGTTGGAAGAGCTTTGGTTCGCATCAAAAGAGCGGCTCCCAAAGCACTGCCTTGTGCCAGATGAGAAGAATAAATTTCCATTGTTGGTAACAATAAGCACAACAACTTAAGAAATATTTCATTATTACTAAAACCACCCTCTACAAAAAGTTGTTTAATAGGTGTTTTTCCTTGTGCCAAAAGGAGCGATTCCACTTGCCATGCTACCAGTGCCATCATCAAATGATGATAGGCTTCTTCAAAAGTTGTATAAGACAAAGGCATTGTTTTTTTGTTGCCCCCAGAAAGTCCAACCCAATGAAACTGTGGTGCCGGTCCTTTTGTTAATTTCTGATAAATAGATGAACTAAACGGCATACTTTTATGATAGTCTGATGAAACGCCAAACTGTTGATTGAGTTGTTTCACCTGATGTTCATATTCATATCCCAAAAAAAGACGGGCGGCTTTTACCGGGGTGCCATCGATTTGCATATAATATAGTCCGCCTTGAGCGGTTTCTTTTTTAGTTAAGGGTTTGCTAGCAAACGGATTAAGAGCCACATTCCAAGTGCCGGTAGACAACAACATAAAAGGTTCCGAAACACTTTTTAAATAAGGAATTAAAGCCGCTGAACTGTCATGCACACCCACACCCACCATAAGGTTTTTTCCCTGAATGCATTGCATGGTTGCGGTGTTGGTTTGCACAATGGGAGCTAAAACGGAGGTGAGCCCCTCCTTTTTTACCCAAGGGTGATAACGTTTTTTTTGATAATCCCACAGCGCCGTATGGCATCCTATGCTGGTGTAGTCACTCACCGTTTGTTGACTAAACAAATAGCTGAGATATTGCGGTAAGTGTAAACTTCTTTTCACGTTTTCAAAGCGTTTGGGATGATGGTGTTTTAACCAAAAAAGTTGCATGCCCGAATTGAGCATGCCGCTATCAAATGAGCCTGTATTGGCCGAAAAATGTGATTCTGGCCCATACTGGGCATAAAATTTTTGACGTAGTGTTTTTGGAAAAGGCTTTGTATAATTATACAAAGGAGTTACGGGATTTCCCGCAGCGTCTATATGAACAAAGCTTGCACCGTAGGCAGAAAAATTCAATGCCTCAATAGTAAAATCTTTCTGCTCTAAGGCCTTTGCAATGGTCGTTTTCACCCAGTTGGTTAGTTGTTGAACCGATTCGCAAGGGTGTCCATCTTCATCTTCTGTTAAGGGGAGTTCTGTTTGAACTTCGTGGTAGATGGTTAAGGCTGCATTGAAGAGAAAAAACTTTTTGTTGGTTTTTCCGATATCAAAAACAGCGATCACTTTTTCCATAACAATTAGAGTCCGGAGGCCACAGAATCTTCTCCGCGTTCTTGAATCAATTGAGCGCGAACAGCCAAATTTCGATAGGCATCCAAGGGATTCAAACACCCTCCGGCTTGCGCTCTAGCCGCTGCCAAAAGTGGACGAACATCAGTTCGAAAGGCGGCCTGTAAAATTTCTTGACAGCCCACCACGTCATGTTGCTTTTGTGCTGCACGCAAAGCCGATTGATCCACCAATAGGGCCTTGGTATAGGCTTCTTTTATGGCTTCTAAGGACTGTAGTAAATCTTCTAAGGGGTCTTTAATATTATGACTGGCGTCTATCATCCATGCCGGGCTTGGGTTTTGCGCATTGTGAGTCATGCCATACACCAGCTCGTTAAAAATCAAAAAGAGGGCATAGGGTTTAATGCTGCCTACTGTGAGATCGTCATCACCATATTTGCTGTCATTAAAGTGAAATCCACCCAACTTGCCTTTAAGCATGAGTGTGGCCACAATTTGTTCAATGTTGGTGTTGGGCAAGTGATGGCCCAGATCAACCAAAGTAAAGGCTTTTTCTCCACAGGCATTGGCCAGCATAAATGAGGTGCCCCAGTCTTGAATCACGGTACTGTAAAAATTAGGCTCGTAGGGTTTATATTCGATAAACATTTTCCAATCGTGAGGAAGGCTTGCATAAATTTGCTGTAAACTATCTTCGGTCTGTTGAAGAGCCGTTTGAAAATGTGTTTGTCCAGGAAAATTAGCACCATCGGCTAACCAAACGGTGAGGCTTTTAGACCCTAATTGTTCCCCAATAGAAATTACTTGTTGGTTGTGGGCAATGGCTTGTGCTCTTGCCCCTTCATCAAGGGTACTTAAGGAGCCATATTTATAAGAAACTTTCGCCCCTCTTTGGTCTTGAAAAGTATTGGAATTGACAGCATCAAAAACCAATCCCAACGTTTGGGCATGTTCTTTTATGGCAGCATAGTCTTCCGGCACATCCCACGGAATGTGAAGCGAGATGGCCCCTGCACTTTGGGTTAGGGCATGTAATACCCCCACATCATCCAATTTTTGGGAGAGTGTGGCCGGTTCACCAGAAAACGAAAAGCGACCAAAGCGGGTGCCTCCAGCTCCCAGAGCCCAACTGGGAATGGCCACCTGAAAGGCACGTATTTTTTCAATTAGTGGAGCTACAGCAACGCCATGTTTTTCAAGTGCATTGCTCAAATTATCAAAGGCGGGAATATGCCCTGGCTTTTG
This sequence comes from Flavobacteriaceae bacterium, assembly GCA_049609945.1. Lineage (GTDB taxonomy): Bacteria > Bacteroidota > Bacteroidia > Flavobacteriales > Flavobacteriaceae > JADHMP01. The sequence continues at coordinate 7,557 of JBMYZB010000040.1, read as the reverse complement.
CCGTTCATTTTCTTGCTGTATTTGTTCCTTGCTAATTCTCATAAACGACTAAAGGTATCTAAAAAGAATGATTTTCTCAAGGGCTGCTGTTTATCGAACAAAAGCATTGGCCATACCACCATCCACATTGATAATATTTCCGGTAGATTTGTCCAACAGTCCCACACATGCAAATACGCCATTGGCAATATCTTCGGGATAGATAATTTCATTTAACAAATTTCGTTTGGCATAAAATTGTGGCAATTCTTCCACTGAAATGCCATAGGCTTTGGCGCGGCCTTCGGCCCATTCACCTTCCCAAATTTTACTACCTACAATAACCCCGTCAGGATTCACAGTGTTTACTCTAATTTTATCGCTGGCCAATTCAGACGCCAATAAACGCGCCATGTGTTGTTGAGCGGCTTTGGCGGTCCCATAGCCCACGTTGTTGGGCCCAGAAACCAAGCCGTTTTTACTGGCAATAATTACCATATTGCCTCCCAAATCTTGAGTTCTCATGATGCCAACGACTTGTTTGGCTAATTCAAATTGACCTTTTACTAAAACGTTTTGTAAAAGGTCCCAATCTTTTTCCTCCGTTTCGGCAAGGGGTTTAGAAATGGCCAAGCCAGCACTGTGCACCACAATATCAACACCACCAAAATAAAGGGTAGCATGTTGTAGCGCACTTTTAATAGAACTTTCTTGGGTCACATCACAAACCACATAGGTGGCTTGGTCAGCACTTAAATGAGCCGTATTTTCGCGCAAACGTTCTTCTGAAATATCGGTATAAACCACATGCGCTCCTTCGGCCATAAGTTTATCGGCAATGGCTTTGCCAATTCCACCACCAGCACCAGTCACCATGGCCACTTTTCGAGACAACACTTTTTCTTTGGGCATACGTTGCAATTTGGCCTCCTCCAAAAGCCAATATTCAATATTGAAAGCCTCTTGGCGGGGTAAAGAGGTGTAAGAAGAAATGGCTTCAGCACCTCGCATCACATTGATAGCATTAATATAAAATTCTGCCGCCACACGTGCCGTTTGTTTGTTTTTAGCAAAACTGAACAGGCCCACGCCAGGATATAATAAAATAACCGGATTAGGATCTCGCACAGCGGGGCTGTTGGGGTGTTTGCAGGTTTCGTAATAGTCTTTATACAACGCTCTATAATTTTCAAAGGCCGGATTCAATTGGGCTTTCATGCCTTCAGTGTCTTTAACGTTGGCAGTTGGTGACAAGGGTAATACCAAGGGTTGAATTTTGGTTCTTAAAAAATGGTCTGGACAAGAAGTGCCCATGGGGGCAAGTCGTTCTAAATCATTTGAATTAACGAAAGCCAACACTTTTTCATCGTCAGTAAAATGTCCAATCATTTGATTTTCTGAAGAGCATAGGCCTCTTAAAAGCGGCATCAATTGTATCCCTTTTTCTTGGCGTTCTTTAGCACTTAAAGACTTGATTTTGGCTCCGCCAAAAACAGCAGGATTTGCGGCTATTTTTTCTTCAATAAAAAGAGATGCTTGTTCAATCACTTCTAAGCTGTTGAGGTAACATTCATGGGCGGTGTTTCCCCATGTAAACAAACCGTGACTACCCAATACGATCCCGCGAATACTAGGGTTTTGGGACAAGCATTTTTCCAGTTGTAATCCTAAATCAAAACCGGGGCGTTGCCAAGGCACCCATCCCATAGTGTCGTCCCAAATGGCCTTTGTGGTGGCTTGGCTATCGGCTGCGGCAGCCACGGCAATGAGAGCGTCTGGGTGGAGGTGGTCAATGTGCTTAAAGGGGAGTAATCCGTGTAGTGGAGTATCTATAGAAGGGGCTCGGCTGTCTAAGTCATAAATGCAATGATTAAAAAGTCCCACCATTCGATCTTCATCCTCCAAACCACCATACACTTTTTTTAAGTCACGCAAACGTTGGGTATAGAGCCCCGCAATGCCAGCACGAGTGAGGGTGCCAATGTCGCCCCCAGATCCTTTAATCCACATCACTTCCACTTCTTCATTGGTTAAGGGGTCTTTTTCTATGGTCTTACAACTGGTATTCCCGCCCCCATAATTGGTAATGCGTAAATCACTACCCAAAATATTTGAGCGGTAAAGAAATAGTGCCACTTGATCATCTCCCAAAGCGTCAGCTTTGGATTCATCCCATAAATATTGGACGTGTTTAAATGTTTTTTTCATGTTGTATGCTTGTGGCTTTGTTTGATGATTATTGTCAATAAAGATAGAAACCGATTTAAAAATTTCACACCAAAAGAGTATGCAATATTAATCAAGATCTAATTATGGGTTTCTACGTTATGTGTTTTCAAAAATAAAAAACTTAAACAAGCCAACAGAAATATCAAATAAAATCTTTTGACAAAGTAAGGAGAATGCCCCTCATTTAAATTCATTCCATATAAAAAACCTCTTCTAGAGGGAATTCAATTGGTGCATTATTGGGGTGCGTTTCCATGATGTCTGCCATAAAGGCCCACCATTTTTTAACGATGTCTTGGTGAGGAATTTGCTGGGGAGTGGCATGGCTAGTTTGTTTTTGAACAGCAAAAAGGCTATGGGTTTCAGGATCAAAAAAAATGGCGTAGTCTCGAAGCCCCATTTCATGAAGTAGTTGTTTTAATTCGGGCCAAATGGCATCATGACGTTTTTTGTATTCCTCCTCAAAACCGGGGAGGAGTTTCATTTTAAAAGCGTGTCTTTTCAAGGGAGTAATTTGTTTTAGTTTACTTTTGTGCAACTTACATTTTTATCCAATCAAATTTACATAGTGTGTTACTAAAATGACCTTATCTTTAAGGTTTAAAATTTAACAAATGAAGATGAACTTTCTTCTGCAAAAAACGAAACGAATGAATGGGCATTGGAAAGGATTGTGGACGTTTCTCTTAATAAGTCTTTTTTTTTGGCAAAATCTTTTGGCGCAAAACACCCTCTCACCTTGGCCTGAGATTACTAAAACCACAAAACCATGGACGCGGTGGTGGTGGATGGGCAGTGCGGTGGATAAAGAAAACATCAAACGGAGTTTGATCCATTTTCAACAAGCCGGGCTGGGAGGTGTTGAAATAACACCCATTTATGGTGTACAGGGTCAGGGCGATAAAGAAATTACCTTTCTTTCAGCCGATTGGATGGACATGTTAAATTACACCTTGAAAACAGCCGATAGTTTGGATCTTGGTGTGGACATGGTCTTGGGCACCGGATGGCCTTATGGTGGGGCTCATGTACCTTCTACCTTGGCGGCAACAAAAATTTTAGTAGAAAAAATTCCTGTGGCCAAAGGCACTACCTTAAAACAAAAACTTCATCCACAAGCCAAGAAAGAAAGAGCCGGAGCCAAATTGCTGTGTGTGCTGGCCTTTGATGAAGATGGCCATTATCAAGATTTGACCTCAGCGCTTCATCAAAATGAAATTGAATTTAAAGCCAAACGAAAAAAGTATTTACTTTATGCCGTTTTTGAGGGTAAAACAAGACAAAAAGTGAAAAGGGCTGCCCCCGGTGGAGCAGGCTTTACTTTAGATCATTATTCTAACCAAGCCTTACAACATTATGTAAAACCGTTCGAAAAAGCCTTTTTGCAAAAGCAAGGAAACCTCAGAAGCGTCTTTAATGATAGTTATGAAGTCTATAATACCGATTTTACCCCCGCTTTTTTTGAGGAATTTCAACAACGAAGAGGCTATAACCTTAAACCATATTTGCCTCTTTTACAAGACACACTCAGTCACGATTTGGGCAACAGAGTGAAAAGTGATTATCGTGAAACTTTGAGTGATCTTTTGTTAGAAGCATTTACCCAGCCTTGGACGGAGTGGGCACATCGGCAGCAGTTTAAGTCCCGATTGCAGGCTCATGGATCCCCAGGAAATTTAATAGACCTTTATGCCGCTGCCGATATTCCCGAGTGTGAAACTTTTGGCTCTATGCCCTATGATATAGATGGTTTTAGAAGAGAACCGCAAAACATCCGCACTGGAGATGCTGACCCCGTGATGCTTAAATTTTCTTCTTCGGCCGCACATATTGCTGGGAAAAAGAAAGTATCTGCTGAAAGTTTTACTTGGCTGCGCGAGCATTTTAAAACAGCTCTTTCTCAATGCAAACCCGAAGCAGAAGACTTGTTGCTCAATGGCATCAACCATCTCTTTCTGCACGGCTCCACCTATTCACCTCAAACTGCTTCATGGCCCGGTTGGAAATTTTATGCTTCAGTCAATTTTAATGTTACTAACCCCATTTGGGAAGATGCCCCGGCTTTGTTTGAATATATTACCCGTTGTCAATCGCTTTTGCAAGCCGGTCAACCCGACAATGAAGTGCTGCTCTATTGGCCTATTCATGAAATTTGGGCACGGTTTTTAAAAGGTACCTTATTTCACCAATTCAAAATCCATTCATTAGATGATTGGCTCTATGGCACTTCCTTTTATGAAATGGCAAAAAAATTAATGCAAACTGGCTATGGTGTCGATTTTATCTCGGATCAATTCCTCCAAAAGGCCATTGTTGAAAAGGGGCAACTGCGTTTGCCAGGTGGATTATATCAGAGTTTGGTGGTGCCTAAAACCGAACAACTCCCCCTAAAAACGCTAGAAAAACTTTTGCAATTAAAAAAAGAAGGGGCGCATATTGTTTTTGAAGGTTTGCCCAAAACGGTGCCAGGGTATCACAATTTTCAAGCGAAAACCACTTCTTTACAAATCCTGATAGCAAAAAATGCCGCTTTTTTAAGCCCCACTCCAAAGGTGGTTGAAGCATTGCAAGAGCGGCAGCTGTTTCCAGAACAAATAACACAAACGGGGTTAAAATTTATTCGACGGGCCGATGGCCTTGATAAAATCTATTTTTTGGTGAACCACACTCCCAACACTTTTGAGGGTTTTTTGCCCCTTCAAGTGGCCACAAAAAAGGTTACCATTATGGATCCCCACCAAGGTAGTTTTGGTCAGGCAATAACCCGTCTTGCGGATGGACAAGTTGAGGTATATGTTCAAATTCCCTCCGGAGGAAGTCTTTTTTTAAAAACGGATGCCTCGACAGATCTACCACATTGGGACTATTGGACAGCAGCGTCTGAGGGCCTTATATTAGATGTGCCTTGGCAGTTGGAATTTATAAAAGGAGGACCGAAACGTCCCGCCAAATATCGCCTAGAAAAGCTAGGCTCTTGGACCACTATAAGTCCTGAAGCAGAAGCCTTTTCAGGCACAGTGCACTACAAAACCACCTTTGCTAAACCCAGGGTTGATGCTGATGCTTGGAAATTGGATCTGGGCGAAGTGCGAGAGAGTGCCAAAGTGTGGCTCAATGGCCAATTAGTTGGTACTGCTTGGGCACCGCCTTTTGAAGTAATTTTACCACCCTTAGCCGAAGAAAACACGCTCACTATTGCCGTAACCAATTTGGGTGCCAATCGCATTAGAGCCAAAGAACGCCGCGGTGAAGAATGGAAAATTTTTAATGAAATAAATATGGTTAACAAAGACTATAAACCTTTTGATGCTTCCAATTGGGAGCCCATGCCTTCGGGTCTGTTAGATCATGTAAAGCTTATTCCTCTTAAAACCAAAGCCTTTTAAGCGGCGTTTAGCTACACTTTGGAGAGACTTCTCCAATCGTTTGTTTTCCATGCATCCTCTTGATAAAAATAATTGGGTTTCAGAATTTTATTTACCATATCCATGTGAAAAGCCTCTACTGTAGAACCCGAGATGGGTGGCACAATCCATTTCCAATCGGCATGAACAGCTCTTCCGGCGGCTTGCTCATCACCGTGAAATTTCAAAAAATAATCTACTATGGTGTGGTGGTCTAGCATTCTAATTTTATGTTGTCTATAAGACCATTGTACAGCCAGATTTAATTCAACCACAGCTCTATCTTTCCAATGGGTTTCATCCGAGGTCATGTCCAAGCCCATTTTTTCGGCAATTACGGGAAGCATATTATAGCGAGAAACATCACCCAAATCACGGGCACCAACTTCGGTACTGATAAAAAATCCGTTGGAGGGGGCACAGCGGTATTGAATACCACCGGCATCCAAGGCCAAGCCTGCCACTGCGGGCACCATAAACCATTCTAATTCAAGACCAGCAAACCAGTCTAATTCAGGATGTGAAATGGGAACAGTTTTGGTGAGGTCTTCTGGCCAGTCGAACCATTGTGGAGGTTGGCCATCTATTTCTAAGACCAACGGCAAAGGATCAAATCGGCTTTTCGCTCCTTTGGGTTGCCAACCCAAATCCAAAGCTATTTGGGTGAGTTCTACGGTGGCTGGATCACCCAAAACAGTACCGTCTTCTTGAACATATCCGGCAAACATAAGGAGTAAAGGATTGTATAGTCGAATGAGTGGTGAATGGTTTTTAAAGATGGAAATGACCGCTCGCAAGTTGCCCTCATTTATGCCTAATCTTAAATGTTCCACAAGCGATTCAAATACCTCTTTTTCTTCAGTGATGTTTCGGCAATCCCGAACAATCATATTACCCCAAAAATAGCGCCCCACACAGCGAGTGCTGTTGCGCCAGGCAACGCGAGAGGCAAAGGTGAGTTCATCAAGGGTATGCTCATAGGTGCCTGTGGCATTAATTTCAGCTTGTACTTCTTCCAAACGTTGCTCAAGGGCCTTTGTTGAAAGGTTTTTTTCGGTATAAAATTGCTTAATAAAAAGCGAAGCTTCATGTGAAACGTCTTTTATGGGTCGAATAAAAAAGCTGTCTGATTCTATAACGGCACCCTCTTTTTTAACAGGGCACTTTTTTTGTTGTTCTGCTGGTGGGGCAGCTTCCAACAACTCTCCTTCAGGGTTTACTTGGGCATTAAAATGTTCTACATTAAGGGCTTCTTTTGGCCACCCCATTTGGTATAACAGGTCTTGGAGCTGTTCCATAAAAGCTTCGGGACCACACAGAAAAGCTACTTTTCCCGGCGCATAAGGATATTTTTTTTCAAGTCCTATTTTTGAAAGCCGCCCTGCTTTTCGCGTGGCTCGATAGTGAATTTCAAAAGGAGGCAACTCAGCATAGTCACCAAATTCTTTATTTAGTATAAAATTCTTTTCATAAGGTGCAGACCAATCCAGTTGAAAAGGTCGTAAATCATTAGTGGCAGTGAGAGTGCGTAACATTGAGAGGGCAGGAGTAACACCAATACCAGCAGCGAAAAAGACAATTTCTTTATGGGTATCTTCTAAATGATAATTCCCTTTAGGTTCGGAAATTCTGATGATGGAACTCGCATCGGCATGATCGTTCAACCAGCGTGAAAGCGTGCCCAACTCTTCTCGTTTCACAGCAATTTCATAATGGTCTGTGGATTGGCCTGAAGAAATAAGACTATAGGCTCTGGTAACCCATTGATTTTGTATATAGGCCTGAACCACAATATGCTGCCCTGGTAAAAAAGGCTTCACCTCTCCCTCTACGGGTTTAAAAACTAAGGTTTTAATGTCTTTGTTTTCCGTTTCGTTTTTTTGAACTAGCTCGGCCATAGACATACTGGCAATTCCACAAAGGGCTTCAACCAAAGGTTCACACC
>JBMYZB010000039.1:0-13538 GCA_049609945.1 Flavobacteriaceae bacterium | reverse complement strand
TATTAATTAAATTTAATTCTAAATTACATTTTTGTAAAAATTTGGACCCTCAATTTACTCTATTATGAAAATATTTAAGGAATTAATGGAAATAGATGGTATTGATAAAACTATTCTAAGTTATTTGATGCAGGATGCACGTACTTCAATTAATCGGCTCTCAAAAGAGGTTGGCATTTCTGGAGCGGCTGTACATCAACGGATAAAAAAGTTAGAAAAAGTTGGGGTCATCTCTGGCTCCCAAATTCTTTTAAACCCGAAAATTTTGGGTTTTAAGACCATTGCTTTTATCGGTATTTATTTAGATAAAGCTATGCGCAATCCAGAGGCTGTTAAACAATTAAAAGAAATTCCTGAAATAATTGAGTGCCATTACACCACTGGCAATTGGAGTATTTTTATCAAGCTCATGTGTAAGGACAACGAACATTTGATGTCTGTACTCAATAGCAAAGTGCAAACCATTGAGGGTATTTCTAGAACTGAAACCTTTATTTCTTTAGAACAACAAATTGGCAGACAAATAAAACCTTAGAAATAATTCTATCTGTTTTTGAGTTAAAAAAAATAATAAGAGCTTGCAAAAAGGCAGCTGTGCTATTAGCCATTACAACTGATAAACTCTTTTTATGCTATCCATAAACTGTCCAAAGTAACACGCTAGTAAACATCACAAAAATACATCGTTAAAGAGATCCTATTGGAATTTTGGTATTTCCAAATTTTAAATACCAGAGGAACAAACGCACTTGCGGTTAAGACGGCAGCTAAAAAACCCATTGTTTCTATGAGAGATGGGCTCATTAAAAAACAATATTGATAATTTTATGTGGAACAACAATGATCTTTTTAGGGGTTGCACCATCTAAATAGGTGGCCGTGCGTTCATCTGCCATAACTGCCTCTTGAATAGCTTCTTGACTCAAGGCTAAGGAAAGAGGTAATATAAAACGCGTTTTGCCATTGAAAGAAACCGGATAGTCTTTCTCTTCCTCTACCAAAAATTTTTCATTGTGTACTGGAAAAGGCACTCTATTCAAATCCGTATTATTCCCTAATGCCTGCCATAATTCGGCCGTAATATGTGGAGCAAAAGGAGCTAACAAAACCGTAAGGGTGCTTAAAATTTCATGTTCATTCGCCTTTAATTGGGTTAATTCATTAACACAAATCATAAAAGCACTCACACAAGTGTTAAACGAAAAATGCTCAATATCATGCGTCACTTTCTTTATGGTTTCATGTACAATTTTTAATGCTTTAGGCGAGGGTTCTTTTTGTGTGACCTTCCATTCACCCTGAGAGTAAAAAAGACGCCAATACTTTTTTAGGAAACCATGCACTCCTGAAATCCCTGCAGTATTCCAAGGTTTAGCTTGCTCAATAGGGCCCAAAAACATTTCATACATACGGAGGGTATCGGCACCATAGGTTTCACAAATTTGGTCCGGGTTGACCACGTTGTATTTTGATTTGGACATTTTTTCTACCTCACGCCCAACAATATATTTTCCAGATTCTAAAATAAATTCTGCTTTTTCAAATTGCGGTTGCCATTTTTTAAACGCCTCTATGTCCAACTCATCAGAGGCATTCACAAAATTTACATCCACATGCAAAGGCTCAAGGGTGTCCTCTTTTTCAATACAATTTTTAGACACAAAGGTTTGAGTACCTGATCTTCTATATACAAGGGCTGAGGTGCCCAAAATCATTCCTTGGTTGATCAATTTTTGAGCGTATTCTTCTACCGACACAAGTCCCAAATCGTACAAAAACTTTTGCCAAAATCGAGAATACAGCAAATGCCCCGTGGCATGCTCACTTCCACCCACATAAAGATCAACACCTTGCCAATAATTTAAGGCATCTGCTCCCGCAAAGACATTGGAATTATTTGGATCCATATAGCGATTAAAATACCATGAACTTCCGGCCCAACCGGGCATTGTATTTAATTCTAATGGAAAAATAGTTTGATTATCAATAGCCGAATTATCCACCACTTTTTTATTTTTTGTGTCCCATGCCCAAGCTTGGGCATTGCCTAACGGCGGGGCTCCCTCTGGAGTGGGTAAATATTTTTCTACCGTTGGTAATTCCAAAGGTAAATCTTCTTTGGATAGCGGTTGCGGCCAGCCGTCATTATAGTACATGGGTATGGGTTCCCCCCAATAACGTTGACGGCTAAAAATAGCATCTCTTAAACGGTAGGTGGTGGTTCCGGCACCTAATTGTTGTTCTTCCAAAGCAGCAATCACTTTAGGCATGGCCTCAGCATAAGATAATCCGTTTAAAAATGTTGAGTCTTTTAAAACCGTATTGGCTTTGTCTTCAAAGACAGCATCTGCCACAGACACTCCATCAAAAATATTTTTTATCGGAAGATTAAAGTGCTTAGCAAATAAAAAATCGCGTTGATCTCCACAAGGAACCGCCATCACAGCACCCGTACCATAATCTGCCAAAACATAATCACCAATCCAGATTGGGATTTTTTCTTGGGTAAATGGATGGAGAGCATAGGCCCCTGTAAATACACCGCTAATGGTTTTGACATCGGCCATGCGTTCTCGATCTGAACGTAATGCAGATGCAGATACATAAGCATCTACAGCTTTTTTTTGATCGGGGGTGGTAATCTTTTGAACAAGCTCTAACTCGGGAGCAAGAGTCATAAAAGTTACACCAAAGAGCGTATCAGGACGGGTGGTGAAAACCTCAATTTTTTCATCATGATCTGCCAATGAAAAAAAAACTTTAGCCCCTACCGATTTGCCTATCCAATTGCGTTGCATTTCTTTTAGGGATGCTGACCAATTTAGTGTTTCAAGGCCCTTAAGCAAACGCTCGGCATAAGCACCAATGCGCATGCTCCATTGTTTCATTTTCTTTTTTGTGACTGGAAAACCTCCGCGTTCAGACACTCCATTAACAATTTCATCATTGGCTAAAACAGTACCTAAATCGGCACACCAATTTACTTCGGTCTCGGCCAAATAGGTGAGCCTGTAGTGCATCAAAATCGTTTGTTGCTCGTCTGGCGAAAAAGCCTTCCACTCAACAGCCGTAAAGGCTGGTGTATCAGCATCGCAAACTGCTTGTAAACCTGCCGTTCCACTTCTCTCAAAATGGGCCAAAAGTGCTGTAATGGGTTGCGCTTTGTTAGTACTTAAACAATAATAATGTTCAAAGAGTTGCAAAAAAATCCATTGGGTCCATTTGTAATATTGCGGATCAGAAGTGCGTACCTCTCTGCTCCAATCAAAGGAAAAACCCATGCGGTCCAATTGCTCTCTGTAACGCTTAATGTTTGTTTCAGTTGTTATGGCAGGGTGTTGACCGGTTTGTATAGCATATTGTTCTGCTGGCAATCCAAAAGAATCGTATCCTTGAGGATGCAAAACATTAAATCCTTGGTGCCTTTTGTATCGCGCATAAATGTCACTAGCAATATAGCCTAAAGGGTGCCCAACATGTAACCCAGCGCCAGAAGGATATGGAAACATATCCAACACATAAAACTTTGGTCTATTGGTTTTATTTTCGGCTTTGTAGGGTTGCTTTTCAACCCAAATCTTTTGCCATTTATTTTCAATTGCAATGAAGTCGTATTCCACATGCCAAGCTTAGGGCACAAAATTAAGCTTATTGCTGTAAAGTCAAAAAGTTTTTTTAAGCCCTGCCAAAAACCAATATCTTTCCTATTTTTACAAAAACAATCCCCTTGACAGTAAACACACAAGAAAAGTTTCAACGCCAACGCCTTTTAACAGGTTATTTTTCTGTGGTTGTAAGCATCACCTTTGTCTTATTTTTTGTGGGTGTATTGGGTATTTTATTAGTTAATTCTAAAAAAGTAGCACGCCATTTTAAAGAGCAAATTGCACTAACAATCTTTTTTCACGATAGTGCTAAAGACATTGAAATGAAACAATTACAGAAAAAAATTGAGCTTAACCCAGCCACCAAAAAAGTGGTTTTTGTATCCAAAGAAGAAGCCGCAGAACAACACGCTCAAGAAATTGGAGAAGATTTTATTGAATTTCTAGGCTACAACCCTCTTTTGCATTCTATTGATGTTTTTTTTAACGCCGCCTACCTAAATTCAGACGCACTACTTAAACTTCAAGAAGAAATGGAAAAAGAACCTTTTGTTAATGAAGTAATTTTTGATCAACCACTGGTGACACTCTTAGACGAAAACATTGAAAAAATATCTATCGCTCTTTTAGCCACCTCCACCTTGTTTTTATTTGTTGCCATGTTGCTTATCAACAGTTCCATTCGGTTGTCTATTTATTCTAAACGATTTATTATTAAAACCATGCAATTGGTGGGAGCCACCAAATCGTTTATAAGACGACCTTTCATTTGGAGCCATTTGCGTTTGGGAATTTTAAGTGCTATTCTTTCTTTGGGGGGGCTCACCCTATTAATTTGGCAACTCAATATCCGTTTTCCCGAATTAGAAATGCTCTCCAACCCAACAGAATGGATCATTGTATATTCAGGTATTTTCGTTTTAGGTTTTTGCATCACTGGTTTAAGCACCTTCTTTGCCACGCAACGTTATTTAAAACTAAAAACCCAAGCAATATATTAAACCTAAACTATGGAATCTAAAAAGCAACAAAAAACCTTTTTATTTCAGAAGAAGAATTATAAAATTTTATTTTTAGCACTTGCTGTTGTGGCCTTGGGCTTTTTTTTAATGGCCGGAGGTGGAAGCGAAGATCCAAATGTATTTAATCCCGATATCTTCAACTTTCAACGTATTCGCTTAGCCCCAACACTTGTTATTTGTGGTTTTGGTATAGCTATTTTTGCTATTCTTGCCGGCAATAAAAATCCAAATGGATAATCTAAGTGCGCTATTATTAGGTCTCATTCAAGGCCTCACAGAGTTTTTACCAGTATCATCCAGCGGTCATATTGAATTGGGTAAAGCCCTTTTTGGAGTAAATTTAGAAGCCCATGAAGGACTTCTATTTACATTGGTTGTGCATGCTGCCACAGCCTTGAGCACACTGGTGGTTTTTCGAAAAGATATTATTCAAATTTTGCGAGGACTTCTGCAATTGCAATTGAACGAAGCATCTCATTTCTCTTTAAAAATTATACTTTCCATGCTCCCTGCGGTGCTTGTTGGACTTTTTTTGGAGGACTACATACAACTCCTTTTTGAAGGAAATCTTGTATTAGTGGGCAGCATGCTTTTACTCACTGCCCTTATTTTATTTTTTGCTAATCGTATTCCACACACCCAAAACAAAATAAGCTATGGCAAGGCTTTGCTACTTGGATTTGTTCAAGCCATTGCCATTTTACCAGGAATTTCAAGAAGTGGAGCCACCATCTCTTCAGCGCTATTATTGGGCATAGATCGTGAAAAAGCAGCTCGTTTTTCCTTTTTAATGGTGTTGCCCCTCATTTTTGGCAGTATGGCGAAAAGCCTTTTGGATGCTGAGGGAGGTTTGTTTACTGAGAACTATTTGGCACCAATCATTGGCTTTTTTGCAGCGTTTGTTTTTGGGATTATCGCCTGCCAATGGATGATTGCCTTAGTAAAAAACAGTCAACTCAATTATTTTGCTTGGTATTGTGCCTCCATTGGCAGCATCGCATTATTTTATGAACTTTTTTGATCAAGAATTTTCGGCCGAAGAACTTCTGGAGGGAAGGGTGTTTTGCCTTGACAAACCTTTAGAGTGGACCTCTTTTCAGGTGGTCAATAAAGTGCGGGGGGGGCTCAAAAAAAGAACAGGACTTAAAAAACTTAAAGTGGGACATGCGGGCACCTTAGACCCCCTTGCCACTGGACTTTTAATTATCTGTACTGGAAAAAAAACTAAAACAATTAGTACCATACAAAATCAAGAAAAGGTTTATGAAGGTGTAATTACCTTAGGGGCCTCCACCCCTTCATACGATTTGGAAACACCCGTTGATCAAGAATACGAATACAACCACTTAAGCCCAGAAAAAATCATTGCTTGTGCTGCCGCTTTTCAAGGTGAAATTGAACAATATCCCCCCTTGTATTCGGCCCTTAAAAAAGAGGGGAAACGCCTCTATGAATATGCCCGTGAAGGAAAACAAATCAACATTGCCCCACGTAAAGTCCATCTTTATGAATTTGAAATTGTAAAAATTTCGCTACCACAGCTTTTCTTCAAAGTGCGTTGTAGTAAGGGTACCTACATTCGTTCTTTAGCAAATGATTTTGGGAAAGCACTAAATTCTGGAGCGCACCTCTCCAAATTGCGACGTTTGCGCATTGGGAATTATGAAGTAGATAACGCATTTGTATTAAGTAATGAGAACCAAAAGCAAAGGCTATAAATAGGAAATATATTTGATACCTTTGCATTAGCCTAAAATATGCGTATGAACAAAGAAGAAATAGCTACACTAATTAAAGAGCAAGAATCCAAAGCCGTTTCTCAAAAACATGTAACGGCTTTGTCTGAGGCCATAAACACGCTTAAAAAAGAAAAAAACGCAGTGCTTTTAGCGCACTATTATCAAGAACCTGAAATTCAAGACGTAGCCGATTTTTTGGGAGACAGCCTTTATTTAGCTCAACAAGCCGCAAAAGTAGAAGCTGATATTATCGTTTTTGCTGGCGTCCACTTTATGGCTGAAACCGCAAAAATTATTAATCCCACCAAAAAAGTTTTATTGCCAGATCTCAAAGCAGGATGTTCGTTGGCAGATTCTTGCCCGCCCAAAGCCTTTGCTGCTTTTAAAGCTCAACACCCCGAGGCTGTAGTAGTTACCTACATCAACTGCTCCGCTGAAATCAAAACCATGAGCGATATTGTTTGCACCTCAAGTAACGCCAAAAGAGTAATTGCCTCTATTCCTAAAGAACAACCCATAATTTTTGCTCCCGATAAAAACCTTGGGCGTTATTTGATAAAAGAAACAGGCCGCCCTATGATCTTATGGGAGGGTTCCTGCTTGGTGCATGAAGCTTTTTCTTTTGATAAGATTGTGGTACTAGCCAAAAAATACCCCCAAGCCAAGTTTATTGCGCATCCTGAAAGTGAATCTCCTGTGTTAGATATTGCCCATTTTATTGGAAGTACTGCTGCATTACTCCAATTTGTTCAAACGGACTCGGCCGAAACCTTTATTGTGGCCACAGAAGCCGGTATTTTGTATGAAATGCAAAAAAAATGCCCTGAAAAAACTTTTATTCCAGCCCCAGTTGAAGACGACAGCTGTGCCTGCAGCGAGTGTGCTTTTATGAAAATGAATACCTTAGAAAAACTGCACCATTGTTTGCGTGATGAAACACCAGAAATCATTTTGCCCGAAAGTGTTATTACTGCTGCAAAAAAACCCATTGAACGAATGTTGGCTTTAGGTTAAATGGTGGCAGATGTACTCGTTATTGGGAGTGGTATTTCAGGATTAAGCTATGCCATTAAATTGGCTGAGCAGAAACCCGATTGCTCTATTGTATTAATTTCTAAAGACCGATTAAACGAAGGCAACACAAGATATGCTCAAGGTGGTATTGCAGTGGTGTCTAACTTTAAAAAAGATTCGTTTCAAAAACACATCAAAGACACCTTAATTGCCGGAGACGGTTTATGCAATGAAGAGGTGGTCAAATTTGTGGTGGAAGAGGGCCACATCAGGTTAGATGAACTCATTGCCTGGGGCACTCAATTCGACACACAAGCAGATGGGCTTCATTTGGCTAAAGAAGGAGGGCACTCAGAAAAACGAATTGTGCATTATAAAGACAAAACTGGATCTCAAATTCAAGATGCTCTTATCAAAAAAGTGGCCGCCTTTAGCAATATTAAACTATTAGAAAATCACATTTTGGTAGATTTAATTACCGATCACCACACCAAAACAAATTACCAAAGATGTTATGGTGCCTATGTCATCTCCAAACAACAAGCCGAAATTATTAAGATTAGTGCAAAAATAACTGTTTTATCCACCGGAGGAGCGGGTAGCCTTTATGCACACACCACCAATCCGGAAGGAGCTACTGGCGATGGTCTTGGAGCTGCCTACAGAGCCAAGGTTTTTATGGAAGCTCTCCCCTATGTCCAATTTCATCCCACTGCTCTGGTTCATAAAGTGGATGGGCAAACATTTTTAATAACAGAAGCCGTCCGAGGTGCCGGTGGACTGCTGCTGAATGATAAAGGAGAACGGTTTATGCCTAATTATGATTCACGAGCAGAATTGGCACCTAGGGACATTGTGGCCCGAGCTATTGAATTAGAAATACAACGTTCTCAAAGCGATTATGTATTTTTAGACTCCCGCCAAATTTCGAAAAAGAGCTGGCTTGAATATTTTCCAAACATCTACTCCACCTGTGAAAAAATTGGGATCAACTTGCCTGAAGACCCCATCCCCATTGTACCAGCAGCACACTATTTTTGTGGGGGAATTAAGGTTGACGTCCATAGCGAATCTAAATTAAAAGGGCTTTATGCTGTGGGAGAATGCAGTGCTACAGGTCTTCATGGCGCCAATCGATTGGCCTCAAATTCGTTGTTGGAATCTTTAGTTTTTTCACATCGAGCAGCAATTGCTACCTCAAAAGCGTTAGATCAAAAATTGCCCGAAGATTCATTTTACCAAAACCTGCCCGAGTGGAAAGGTGAAAAAAACATCAGTACTGAAAAGATCAAAGAAATTGAAGAATTTCGACAGCTATTGCGAACCACAATGACCCAAAATGTGGGTATCTTTAAAACACAAAAAGGGCTGAAAAAAGCAGAAGCAACTTTAGAAATAATTTTTGGTAAAATGCAACAAATTTATCAGCAAAATAAACTCACCCCGGAGATGAGTGAATTGCGAAATATGGTGAGTGTGTCCCACTTACTCATTAAGCAAGCCCTTCAAATCAAGCATAATAAAGGTGTTTTTTATAACATAAGCAATGAAAACTGATTTTTTTGCTCAATACCAAAAGGAGATAAGCCACTTCATTTCTCAGGCTTTGGCTGAAGACTTAGGAGATGGAGACCACAGTGCCAATGCTTGCTTACCTGAACAAGCAGAAAATAAAGCCCAACTGATTGCTAAAGAAGACGGATTGATTGCGGGTCTTACATTGGCAGAAAAAATTTTTAAACAGTACGATCCAAATTTAACTTTTAAACCTTTTCTAAAAGAAGGGGATACTGTGTCTAAAGGAAGCATTGTTTTTGAGGTTTTTGGAAATGCCAGAGCCCTTTTAGCCACGGAACGATTGGTTTTAAACTGTATGCAACGCATGAGCGGTATTGCACACAAAACCCATCAACTTCAACAAAAAATTAAACATACCCAATGCCGTCTTTTAGACACACGAAAAACTACCCCAAACTTCCGATTACCCGAAAAATGGGCAGTGCATATTGGTGGAGGAACCAACCACCGCATGGGGCTTTATGATGCAATAATGATTAAAGACAATCATATTGATTTTTGTAGGTCACTGTCAGACACCCTAAAAAAAACAAAATCCTATCTTGAGGAAAAAGGGATGAACTTACCTGTTGTGGTTGAAATTCGGTCTTTAAAAGAATTGGAAGAAGCACTCCATTTTCAATGGATCGATCGATTATTATTAGACAACCATAGTGCGGATGAACTTCGAGGGGCTCTTCAGCAGATTGACCGAAGGTTTCCAACTGAGGCTTCTGGAAATATTACAGATAAAAATATTGTGGAAATGGCAGAAACCGGAGTTGATTTTCTATCGCTGGGTGCTTTAACCTATAACACTTCCATTCTAGATTTAAGTCTTAAGGCAAAAAAGAAATAAGAGCCTTAGAATTGTAAAGAAGTTCCCACCCATATGTTAGGGTTAATTTCTATATTTGTTAGAATTAATTCTCAATGAAATATCAGCGCATTTTATTAAAATTAAGTGGTGAAGCCTTAATGGCTAATCAATCCTATGGCATTGATCCTAAACGTTTAGCCTCTTATGCTCAAGAAATAAAAGAGATTTTTGATATGGGCATAGAAATTGCCATTGTTATTGGAGGAGGTAACATTTTTCGGGGTGTTTCGGGAGCCAGTGAAGGTATGGATCGTGTGCAAGCAGATTATATGGGTATGTTAGCTACCGTGATCAATGGCTTGGCTCTTCAATCGGCTTTAGAAAATTGTGGTGTGCCCACACGCTTGCAAACAGCACTAAAAATTGAAGCTATTGCCGAACCCTATATCAAAAGAAAGGCGACGCGCCATTTAGAAAAAGGACGGGTTGTGATTTTTGGTTCGGGCACCGGAAATCCCTTTTTTACCACCGATTCTGCCGCCGTGTTGCGCGCCATAGAAATTGATGCTGATGTGATCTTAAAAGGCACTCGTGTGGATGGGATTTATACCTCTGACCCAGAAAAAAATAAAGAAGCGATTAAGTTTGATTCGCTTTCTTTTGATGAAGTCCTTAAACGAGGGCTTAAGGTAATGGATACTACCGCCTTTACATTGAGCCATGAAAACAAACTACCCATCATTGTTTTTGATATCAATGTGCCTGGAAACTTATCAGAAATTGTACAAGGAAAAAATATTGGAACACGAGTAGATCTTTAAAACCCATGGACTATGAATGAAACTTTAGATTTTATTGTAGAAACAGCAAAAGAAGCTATGCAACAAGCCGTGGATCATTTAGAAAAAGAATTGCTAAATATTCGTGCCGGTAAGGCTAATCCTGTTATGCTTTCTGGGGTTAAAGTAGATTATTACGGTACTCCCACCCCTATTTCACAAGTAGCCAATATAAACACTCCAGATGCAAGAACTCTAAGTGTGCAACCTTGGGAAAAGGGCATGTTGGCCGAAATTGAAAAAGCCATTTTAGTGGCCAACTTGGGATTTAATCCCATGAACAATGGTGAGACTATTATCATCAATATTCCACCACTCACAGAAGAACGCAGAAGAGACCTTGCTAAACTGGCAAAAAACGAAGCAGAAAATGCAAAAATTAGCGTAAGAACTGCTAGAAAAGAAGCCAACCAAGAAATCAAAAACGAAGCACCCTCAGAAGATGTATTGAATAATTATGAAATTGATATACAAGCCCTAACCGATAGCTTTATTGCCATGGTTGATCAGTTATTTAGCGCAAAAGAAAAGGAAATTTTGACCGTGTAAACCCACGTGATTTGGGGTAATGAAATATAGAATAAAAGCGGATTTTTGGGGTTTTATTGCCAGAACTATTCTGCGTAATCGTATCGTTATTTTATTGGCCATTGCAGCCACCACTCTTTTTTGGGCTAGTCAATGGAAGTATATCCAGTTTACCTTTTCAGAAGCCAACCTGCTGCCAGATGATCATCCAGAAAACGTCCAATATCGCAATTTTATTAAAAAATTTGGAGAGGAAGGAAACAGTCTTGTTTTTGCAATACAAGACACCGCCTTTTTCCAACCCGAAAATATAAAAGCTTGGCAGGCCTTTAATGAATTTCTTGAAACACAGTCTGAAATTGACTTTGTCCTTTCCATTCACAATATTCTTGAAATTGTAAAAAATGAAAAGGCAAAACAAATTGAATTTACCGAACTACCAAAAGTGGATTGGGAAAACCCTAAGGCGCAAGAAAAATTTAAACAAAAACTTTTTTTAGAACTTCCGTTTTACAAGGGCTTATTGTTTGATGAATCCACACAAGTGCTTCGCAGTGTGGCGTTTATGAAGCCAGAAATTGTAAATACAAAACAACGGAAAGACTTTGTGTTTGAAACCCTAATTCCCGCAGTGGAAAACTTTGAATCCAAAACCCAAGTAGATGTAAAAGTCTCTGGTATGCCCTATGTAAGAACCTTAAACGCACAAAATATTGTGGATGAAATTGGATTGTTTGTTTTAGGAGCCACGCTATTAACTACATTCATTTTTTTCTTATTCTTTCGTTCTTTTCGGGCCACGTTTATTTCTCTTTTTGTGGTGGCCATTGGCGTGATGTGGGCCTTTGGAGCGCTAGGATGGTTGCGTTATGAAATTACCGTTCTCACTGCTTTGATTCCTCCCCTCATTATTGTTATTGGAGTGCCCAATTGTATTTTTTTAATAAATAAATATCAGCAAGAAGTGGCCAAACACGGCAACAAAGCAAAATCTTTGCAGCGTGTTATTTCAAAAATTGGGAATGCCACTTTAATGACAAATCTAACCACGGCTTCGGGTTTTGCCACCTTTATTTTAACCAATAGCAAAATCTTAAAAGAATTTGGTGTGGTGGCTTCCATAAATATTGTTGGTGTCTTTTTATTGTCACTTTTAATCATTCCAATTGTATATAGTTTCATGGTTCGTCCTAAGAAAAAACACCTCAAACACCTTCAAAATAAAACTATTGAGCGTTTTGTGAATTGGATGGAGCACTGCGTGCGCAACAAACGGATTAATGTATATATTATTTCATTGATTGGTTTAATATTGGGTATTGTAGGCATTTATCAAATTAAAATTTCAGGAAGTTTAATTGAAGATATGCCCAAAAAGGCAGCTTTCTTTAAAGATATAGAATTTTATGATCAAAGCTTTAATGGAATTGTGCCCATGGAAATTTGGATTGATAGTAAACGAAAAAATGGCATTGTGAAGCCAGCCACCTTAAAACGAATGGATGCCTTACAGAACACCATAGAAGAAATTCCAGAATTGGCCTCACCCTTGTCCATTGTCAATGCAGTTAAGTTCGTCAAACAGGCATATTATAATGGTAATCCAAATTATTATAAACTTCCAACCTCACAAGAAAATCGTTTTATTTTACCTTATTTAAGCAATAGCGATACCAAAAATCCTCTGTTTCAAAGTTATGTTGATAGCACTGGACAGTTGGGGCGCATTACCACCTACATTAAAGACATCCCCACCCAGCAAATGGAACGTTTGCAAACCGATTTGAAAGAATCTATTGAAAAAATATTTCCTAAAGACCGGTATGAAGTCAATATTACCGGAAAGGCCGTGCTGTTTTTAAAAGGAACCAAATATTTGATTAACAATTTATTCTTGTCTCTTTCATTGGCTATTTTTTTAATTGCTCTCTTCATGGCTTTTTTGTTTAGATCGTTTAAAATGATCCTTATTTCTTTGATCCCCAACTTATTGCCACTCATCATTACGGCCGGCGTAATGGGCTTTACAGGCATTCCCCTCAAACCCTCCACAATTTTAGTTTTTAGCGTTGCTTTTGGTATTTCGGTAGATGATACCATTCACTTTTTGGCGAAATACAGACAAGAGTTGATTTCTAACGGTTGGAAAATTAGAACAGCAGTATATGCAGCCTTGCGAGAAACAGGAATAAGTATGCTCTACACTTCCATTGTCCTCTTTTTTGGTTTTTCTGTTTTTCTTTCGTCCAACTTTGGCGGTACCAGAGCCTTGGGTGGGCTGGTTTCTGTAACCCTTCTCATGGCTATGTTGGCCAATTTGATTTTGTTACCCGCACTACTAATCTCTTTAGAGGATGTGGTGAGCAATAAAAAAGTGATCAAACCGCCCAAGATTAATATTCTTGAACCCTAAT
>JBMYZB010000038.1:0-13793 GCA_049609945.1 Flavobacteriaceae bacterium | reverse complement strand
CTCAACCTTATATAACAAACCTACTCATCAAAATATGTTTTGTTCCCCTTTTTTAAGCTCAATTATTAGAGCTAATCGTTTGTTTTTAACTTTCTTTTTGCTGTTTGGCAATGGGGTTTATTCTCAAGAAAATAATACCATCATTACGGCAACCCCATTTTTAAATCTTGTCATTGATGCTCGTACTAGTGGTATGGGAAACTTAGGCGTTGCCACGTCTCCAGATGTTTTTGCTCAACAATTGAACCCTTCCAAATACATCTTTAGCGAAGAACAAAAGGGAATTTCAATTTCTTATTCTCCATTTAATCCTGGAGTCACAAAAGATATTTATTTGGGAGGGATAACCTTTTTTAAGAAATCTTCTGAAAGAAGTGTCTGGGGGGTAGTCTTAGGTATTTTAGTTTTGGAGAAGTCGTTTTAAGTGATTATATAAGCGGTGAAGTTATAGATAGGGGTAAGATTAAACCTTATGATATGGCTTTGGATGTATCCTATAGCCTAGCATTAAATGAACAATTTGCAATGTCTGTAACCAGTCGATATTTTAGATCCGATTTAGGACAATTCGAGTTAGGTAATTCACGCAATACTATTAACTCCGTTTCATTTGATATTGGAGCCCATTACCAAGGTGAATTTATAAATTCATTTAGATTTAGACATGGTGCAGTTTTGAGTAATTTGGGCCCCAAAGTAAAATATAACGATCAACAACATCCTTATTTTATTCCGATTCAATTAAAATTAGGTTCTAGTCTTGAATTTAATATGGGAGATGAAAACGTAATTTTAGCTGCTTTAGAATTCGGAAAATTATTGGTACCAACCCTTCTGGAAGATCAAATAAACAGCAATTTAATACAAGGAATCTTTCAATCCTTTAGTGATGCCCCTGGCGGGGGAAGAGAAGAACTCAATGAAATTTCTTACTCCTTGGGCATGGAATATCAATTTAAATCTAAATTTTCCTTGAGAACAGGGTATTTTCGTCAAAGCCCTACAAAAGGATATCAAAACTTTTTTTCCCTTGGAACCGGGTTTCAAAATGACTTTTTCAAAATGGATTTATCCTATTTGATTAATGTCTCTTCTTTTCAAAACCAATTGAGAAACACTTTTAGAATTTCCTTAAGTTTTCCTATTCAAATTCAAACAAAGGAAGAAGATGAACCCCAAGAAGAAAATTCAGAGATAGAAAGTGAGGCAGTTGAGATCACTGCCCTACAGAAATAAACATCTTTTTTTAGTTTGAAATGAATGAGTATAAGTAGGGGAATTGAAAAAGCTTACTAAATGGTAGTTCAATTCTAAATATTCTGCGTATCATTTTTTAATGCACAGACCAATACAAATAGTTTACTTCATCAATGGAAAGGTAATTTTTAAGAGTTTGCATAATTTTAGTATCTTAATTAAAAATCCAGAATTTTGAAACGAAGAAACTTTATCGCAAAAACAGCCAGCACATCTGCCGCTTTTAGTATTATTCCCAGTCATGTATTAGGTTTTTCAGGCACTACGCCCAACAATAAAATCCAACTCGGTTTTATTGGAGTGGGCCGTCAAGGCCGAGGCCTGATGAAAAATTTTGTCAACTATGACGAAGCAGCCGTTTTAGCTGTTTCTGATGTGGATCAACTCAAAGTGGATTTGTTTACCAAAACCTATCAAGAAACGGCCACTAAAAAAGAAAAAACGATCAATACCATAGAGGCCTATTCCACATACAGGGAGATGCTTGCTCAACCAGATATAGATGCTGTAGTGATTGCCTCCCCAGATCATTGGCATGCCCAAATGGCTGTAGATGCCGCAAAGGCAGGAAAAGATATTTATTGCGAAAAACCCCTTTCCAGCAGTGTAGATGAAGGGCGTGCTATGGTGAATGCTGCTCGCAAATATGATGTAGTTTTTCAGACTGGAAGCATGCAACGTTCATGGCGAAATTTTAGACACGGTGTAGAACTAATCCGCAATGGCTATATCGGTGCCATTAAGGCGATACATGTTTGTGTGGGTAGTCCGTGGAAAGCCTGCGAACTCCCCGCACAACCCACTCCAGAAAATATTGATTGGAACGCATGGATTGGCCCGGCACCTTATAGATCCTATCACAGAGATTTGGCCTGCCCAATTGAAGATGATCGGTGGGGCATGTGGCGAGACTATAAACCCTTTGGTGGCGGAATGATCACCGATTGGGGTGCCCATATGTTTGATATAGTACAATGGGCTTTGGATCAAGATGCCAGTGGCCCTGTGGCTTTTAACCCCCCTACGCATCCGGCCGAAATAGGCCTTACGTTTACCTATGAAAACGGCATTACGGTAAGCCACTCTAAGTGGGGGAAAGATTGTAATGAAATTCAATTTATTGGATCTGAAGGCAGATTGGAAGTCAGTCGTGGTTATTTAAAAACCTTTCCAAATAAAAACTTAGCCAAAGAAGACTTGCCCAATACGGCCACAAAACGGGTTTATTTAAGTGAAAATCATCACCTCGATTGGCTCCAAGCCATTAGAGATCGCACAAGACCTATTTGTGATGTGGAAGTAGGCCATAGAACAGCATCGGTATGCAATGTTGCAAACATTGCTTATCAATTACAGCGACCCCTGGAATGGAACCCTGTAGCTGAACGGTTTGTGGATGACCCCGGAGCCAACCTCATGCTTTCAAGAACCTATAGAGGGGCTTGGAACTACCGTGATTTTTGATGCATCACGGTCTCCATTTTTGATCTAATTTCGGCAAAACCAACCTTTCCTATGCTTCCTATGTGGGTGTGGTCAACCCGCTTCTGGGGTTTGAAGGTACCCTCCGCAATGGCCTGCCCCATTTTTTGATAGGCTTCTCGAAAGGGCATACCTTCTTTTACCCACTCATTGAGGGTGTCTACACTAAAGAGATAATCGTATTTGGAAAGTGTCAAAAGGTCTTTGTTCACTTCCACTTGTGTCAAACTGTATTGAAACATTTCCAAGCAGGATTTAATTTCTTGAAAGGCTTCAATAAGCATCCCTTTAGCCAATTGCATTTCTCTATGATAGCCACTGGGTAAATTAGAGGTTAATAAACTCAATTGATGGGGCAGGCCCTGCAGCAAATTGCATTTTCCCCGAATTAACTCAAAAATGTCAGGGTTTTTTTTATGAGGCATTATACTAGAACCAGTCGTTAAACTTTCAGGAAAGTGAATAAAACTAAAATCTTGCCCCATATACAAACAAATATCCATGGCCAATTTGGCTAATGTAGCCCCCAATTGACCCAGTGCCTGAACCGTTGTTTTTTCGATTTTTCCACGACCCATTTGTGCGGCCACCACATTGTATTTTAAGGTGGTAAAGTCAAGCGTGCGCGTGGTGGCCTCACGGTCAATCTGAAACGATGTACCATAGCCTGCGGCACTGCCCAAAGGATTTTGGTCTGCTATTTGGTGGGCGGCATTAAGCATTATCACATCATCAATAAGACTTTCTGCATAAGCAGAAAACCAAAGACCAAAAGAAGAAGGCATGGCCACTTGCATATGCGTATAGCCGGGCATTAAAACCGATTTATTTTTTTCGCCCAAACTCATCAACAATTCAAATAGACTGTGGGTAGCCGTTTTCACTTGCTGTAATTCATCTTTGACATAAAGTTGTAGGGCCACCAAAACTTGATCGTTTCGCGATCGGGCAGTGTGAATTTTTTTACCTAAATCACCTAGTTTTTCTGTTAATAAAAATTCAATACGAGAATGCATATCTTCAAAAGAGTCCGGAATGGTGAACGTTCCTGCTAGGGCACTTTCTTCAATATGCTTAAGTTCGGTTTTGAGTTTTTCCGCTTCTTTTTCAGTCAACAATCCAACTTTTGCCAACATGGCTGCGTGGGCACTAGAAGCCCTACAATCATAGGGGGTCAAGATCAAGTCGTATTCACGGTCTTTTCCCACCGTAAAGGCATCTACTTTTTCGTTAATCGGATTTCCTTTTTGCCACAATTTCATACTTATAATATTTGTTTTAAGAGCGCAATATAAAGTTCAATTCCTGCTTCAATTTCTTGGGTGAATATAAATTCATCGGCGGTATGGGATCGGGTAGAATCGCCAGGGCCGAGTTTTAATGAAAAGCATTCTAGGGCCGCTTGATCAGACAATGTGGGTGAGCCATAGGTTTTTTTTCCAAGAGCAACACCTGCCTGCACCAAAGGATGGTCTATGGGAATGGAAGAGCTTTTTAAATGTAAGGAGCGCGCTTCCACAGCACAGTCTAATTCTTTTTTTAAGATGGCTTCTACTTCAGCGTTTGTATAACAATCATTCACCCGAACGTCAATCACCATTTTTACGGTGGCGGGAATTACGTTGTGTTGCCGTCCTGCTTCAATTTGGGTAAGGGTTACTTTCACTTCACCTAAAGTTTCAGACATTTTAGGAAAGGATATTGTTTCAATGGTTTGAATGATTTTGGGGACCTTTAACAAGGCTTGGTCGGTATTGGGGTGGGCCGCATGGCTAGGGGTACCTGTAATGGTGGCGTCCAAAACCACCAGTCCCTTTTCTGCCACGGCCAAATCCAAAAGGGTGGGCTCTCCCACAATGGCTAAATCTATGGGAGGCAAATGGGGCAATAAACCACGTAAGCTTTTGGCACCAGCCGTTTCTTCTTCTGCCGTGGCCGCCATAATTAAATTATAATTTGGGTTGGGGTGATCGTAATAATGCTTAAAAAGCGACATCAAACTCACCAAGGAACCGCCAGCGTCGTTACTGCCCAAACCGTATAATTTCCCATCGATAATTTCGGCCTTAAACGGATCACGAGTATAGGCCTTATTGGGCTGCACGGTATCATGATGAGAATTTAATAGGAGGGTAGGTTTGCTGGGATCAAAATATTTGTTTGTGGCCCAAACGTTATTGTCTAAACGTTGGGTGGCTATGCCCCCCTTGTTAAACCACTGTGCAATGACATTTGCCGTTTCTCCTTCTGCACCAGAAAAAGAGGGAATTTCAATGAGTTGTTGCAATAAAGCGATGGCCTCTTGAGCAGTTGTCATAACAAAATTTGTGTAAAAGTTTCTGTTCCATGCAGTAGGTTTGGTCCACCCACATGCACTTTTTTAACTCCGTTTTGTAAGGCTTCAAAGCAATTAGAAAGTTTTGGAAGCATACCCCCAATAACTTTTTTGGTTGCTTTGAGCGTTTCATATTGTTTATAATCAATCTGTTGAATTACAGATGTTTCATCCGAGACATCTTCTAATACCCCGGCTTTTTCAAAACAATAGAGAAGGTGTACTTCGAATTTTTTTGCCAAGGCAATGGCCACTTGCGCAGCAATAGTATCGGCATTGGTGTTCAAAAGCTGCCCTTTTCCGTTGTGGGTAATAGAGCACAACACCGGTACTTTGTTGGTGTTGAGCAGTTGTTCTAATCCCTCTGCATTAACGTTCCTAATATCCCCCACAAAACCAAAGTCAATGGGGTTGGGTGGCCTTTTGGAGGCCATAATTATATTGCCATCGGCACCGCTCATTCCTATGGCATCACAATAAAGAGCCTGCAACTGAGCCACCAATTTTTTATTGATTAAGCCGCCATATACCATGGTGATGATGTCTAAATTGGCAGCATCTGTAATTCTTCTGCCATGATGCATTTGCACTGTTAAGTCCATTTTTCGAGCCATGGCAGTGGCTGTTTTGCCACCTCCATGCACCAACACTTTAGGTTCGTCTAGTGCTGCAAAAGCTTCTAAGAAAGCGGCTAGTTTTTGCGAATCGTCAATGAGGTTCCCACCAATTTTTATGACATGCACCTTATTCATGATCCAGTAAAAGTTTTAAAACGGCTTGTGCGGCATACACTCTATTTAATGCTTGTTGAATGGTTAGGTTTTTGACTGTGTTATCCAACACATCATCGCTAGCCACAATGTTTCTTCTAATGGGTAAGCAATGCATAAACTTCGCATTATTGGTATGCTTCATTTTTTCTGCTGTGATTTGCCAGCTTGGGTCAGTCTTCAAAATTTTTCCATAATCGGAATAGGAACACCAGTTTTTGGCATAAACAAAATCAGCTTCTTCAAAGGCTTCTTCTTGGTCATAATACAACGGAATGTTTTTGGTGATTTCCGGATTAAGTTCATAGCCTTTTGGTTGGGCAATCACAAAATCAGCATCCATATGCTGCATCATTTTTGTAAATGAATTGCCCACAGCATGGGGCAAAGCTTTGGGGTGAGGTGCCCAACTCAAAACCACTTTAGGTCTTTTTTCGGGTTTATTTTCGCTAAGGGTCATGGCATCGGCCAGCGCTTGCAGCGGGTGGGCCGTGGCACTTTCCATATTGATCACCGGAATGGTGGCGTATTTTGCAAAACTTCTGAGCACAATTTCGGCCTCGTCTTTTTCTTTGTCGGTGAGCGTAGCAAAAGCTCTAATGGCCACCATATCACAATATTGCGAAACCACTTGTGCTGCTTCTTTTACGTGTTCGGAACGTAGTCCGCTCATTTGCGTGCCATCTTCAAATTCAAGGGCCCACGCTTCATTTGAAAAATTCATTACAATTACTTGAATGCCCAGTTGTTGGGCCGCTTTTTGGGTGCTCAATCGGGTGCGTAAACTCGGATTGAAAAAAAGCATTCCCAAGGTTTTTCTTTGTCCTAGGGATTGGTATTGCCAAGGGTTCTTTTTCAGATTTAATGCCAGTTCAAGGGCACTGTCAAATTGGGGTAAATCGTCTAGGGTTATAAAATTTTTCATGCGTTTAATTCGCTTTTAAGAGCCTCAAAAAACAAATCGAAATGAGATTCTTTAAGGGTTAGGGGAGGCAATATTCGGATCAAATTTTTATTGCTACTGCCTCCTGTAAAAATGTGGTGGTCAAAAATCAATTTTTTTCTTAGTGGGCCCACTTCAAAGGGAAATTCCAATCCCAGCATCAGCCCTCTTCCTTTGATGTTAACTTTTCTTGGAAGTTTTTGGGCTAGGTCTCGGAAATGCATTTCCAAGATTTTTGTTCGTTCTTGAAGTTTTTCTTTTTTTAGTACAGACAAAACGCTTAAGGCGGCCGTGCAGGCCAAATGGTTTCCACCAAAGGTAGTGCCCAATAAACCGAATTTAGATTCAATATCGGGATGAATCAAAATGCCCCCCACCGGAAAGCCATTGCCCATCCCTTTGGCCATTGTAATAACTTGCGGTTGAATACGATATTTTTGATAGGCAAAGAACGTACCTGTGCGTGCAAAACCTGCTTGCACTTCATCGGCAATGAGGCAAGCTCCGTGTTTTTTAGTAAGGGTTTCAAGGGCGTAAACAAATTCTTCATTGGGTTCATCCAAACCACCCACCCCTTGAATGGCTTCAAAAATAACGGCACAAACATCTCCTTTTTGCAGTTCGTTCTCTAATTGTTCGGAGTCATTAAAAGGTAAAAATGTTACTTGGTGTTGGGCGTTTAAGGGGGCATTGATGGCCGGATTATCTGTCACAGCAACCGCTGCTGAGGTTCTTCCGTGAAAGGCTTTATGAAAGGCAATCACTCTTTTTTTGCCTGTGTGAAAAGAAGCTATTTTCAGGGCATTTTCAATGGCTTCGGCACCGGTGCTACACAAAAAAAGCTGGTAGTCATACAAGCAACTTTGTTCTGCCAGTGCATCAGCCAAGGCTTTTTGAAGTGGGTTTTGCACCGCATTAGAATAAAAGGCTATTTGTTCTAACTGCGCTTTTAGGTTGTTGACAAAATCAGTCTGGCTGTGTCCAATAGAAATCACCGCATGGCCGCCATATAGATCGAGATATTGGGTGCCTTGAGCATCATAAACATAGACATCTTGCGCCCGTGTTGGGGTTACTTCATAAAGCGGATATACATCAAAGAGTTTCATTTATTGTTTTGCAATTTCTTGAATTTTTTCAAATGAGGCCATAAGTCCTTTAATTAGAGAAGAACTTAAGCCTTCGTGCTCCATCTGGTTGAGTCCGGTGATGGTACAACCTCTGGGGGTGGTCACTTTGTCAATTTCTGTTTCGGGGTGGGAGTTACTATCTATTAACAGATGGGCCGCACCCATGGCCGTATGCATAGACATTTTTAAGGCAATATCGGCATCAAATCCCATCTGTACGCCCCCTTGGGTGGTGGCTCGGATAAGCCGCATCCAAAAGGCAATACCACTGGCACATAGTACCGTGGCAGCACGCATGTGTTTTTCATCAATAATAATAGAGGTGCCTAAGCCATTAAAAATGGCTTCGGCGATGGCAATGCGTTTTTGACCTAACGCATTGGAGCAAAGGCACGTCATGGATTTACCCACAGAAATAGCTGTGTTGGGCATGGAACGGATCACGGGAACAGCTTCTCCCACCTGTGCCTCTATGCGTTCAATCGAAAAGCCAGTAATGGTAGAGATCAAAATATGTTTGTCGGTCAACTCAGATTTAATTTCAGCGAGGATGTCTTCCATTTGACTGGGCTGCACGGCAAAAATTAAAATATCGGAAGCTGCAACCGCTTTTTTGTTGTCCGAAGTAACATATAATTTCTCGTATTCTTTCCAAGTGTTGAGTGTTTCCACTTTGCGTTTGGTTAAATACAAAGCCGTGTAGGTGTTGTTGATAACCAATCCTTTGGCAATGCTCAACCCCAAATTTCCTGTTCCTATAATGGCAATTTTCATAATAAATTATTAAAATGTTGATGCTTTGATTCGTAAGCCTAAATCTTCTTCCCAGCCCATCATCAGATTCACATTTTGGATAGCCTGGCCCGAAGCGCCTTTTATTAGATTATCGATTACACTGGTAATCAATAGTTTGTTTTCATGTTTGTGCAGATGCAAAAAACAAAAGTTGGTGTTAACCACTTGCTTTAAGCTAATTGGTTCTTCTGCTATTTGCGTGAAGGGGTGTTCAGCATAATAGGCTGAATAGAGCGATTGCGCCATTTCTAAGTGGCCCTCAAAAGGCAAGTAGGCTGTGGCAAAAATACCGCGGGTAAAGGCTCCTCGTTGGGGTAAAAAGGTGACTTGTGTTGGAGTTCCAAACGAATCCAATGTTTCACCAATTTCTCCCAAATGTTGGTGAGTGAACGGCTTATACCACGATAGGTTGTTGTTGCGCCAGCTGAAATGAGAAGTAGCACTCAATCCTACCCCAGCTCCAGTACTTCCGGTGGTGGCGTTCACATGCACTTCTTCTTGTAACAAACCGTTTTGAGCCAAGGGCAATAATGCGAGTTGAATAGCTGTAGCAAAGCAACCCGGATTGGCTATAGCTTTTGCCTTTTGGATGGCTCCTCGTTGAAATTCGGGCAAGCCATAAACAAATTCTTTACCGTTCCATTGGCGGTCTGCTTGCAATCGAAAATCATTGCCCAAATCAACAATAGTTGTGTTCCCGCTAAAGCTATGTTGAGATAAAAACTGAACCGAATGGCCGTGTCCTAAACACAAAAAAACAAAATCTACCTCAGGGTCAACAGTATCTGTAAAAGTCATATCTAAGGTGCCTAGCAAATCTGGGTGGGCTGTTGTGAGACCTTTTCCAGCACGAGTAGTGCTATAAACAAAGGTGAGTGCCAGTTTAGGGTGTTGGGCAATCAACCGGATCAATTCTCCTCCGGTATAGCCCGAACCACCAATAATACCAACTTTTTTCATGTGTTCGATTTAGATGTTTTTATTTACGCTTTTATAAATTTTATGAGCGTTAGCCGTAATTTTAATAAACCCTTTGGCTTCGGTGGCTGTCCATCCTTTGTTCATTTCGCCATAGCTTCCAAATTGGGCTTGCATCAGGTCGTGTTCAGAATCAATACCCAGCAGTTCAAAGCGATAAGGGTGTAGTGCAACTTGTACGGTACCACTTACATGGGTTTGACTGCTTTCTAAAAAGGCCTCAATATTTCGCATTACGGGGTCTAGATATTGCCCCTCGTGCAACAACATACCATAAAAATTGCCTAGTTGTTCTTTTTGAAAAAGTTGCCATTTGGTGAGCGTATGTTTTTCTAACAAATGGTGTGCCTTTAGAATAATGAGGGGAGCGGCGGCTTCAAAACCAACCCGACCCTTAATACCAATAATGGTATCCCCCACATGAATGTCTCTGCCAATGGCATAGGTTTTGGCTAGATCCTGCAGTTGTTGGATGAGTTGCACAGGTGTATCGGCTTTACCATCTAGTGCGGTAAGTTCACCTTTTTTAAAATGCAATGCAATGGTGGTGGGCTTTTCGGTTTTTAATGCGCTAGGATAAGCCGTATCGGGTAGGGCTTGATTGGATGTGAGGGTTTCACTGCCGCCCACACTAGTGCCCCAAAGCCCTTGGTTAATAGAATATTGTGCTTTTTCCCAAGACATATCAATACCTTGTGATTTTAGATAGGCAATTTCATCTTCTCGAGATAGCTGATGGTCTCGAATCAAGGTGATGATTTCTATTTCGGGTGCCATTACTTGAAAAATTAAATCAAAGCGCACTTGGTCATTTCCAGCGCCAGTGCTGCCGTGGGCAATATGCTTAGCACCAATTTTTTTGGCATAGTTCAAAATTTCTACCGCCTGAATAATGCGTTCGGCACTTACGGATAGGGGATAGGTATTGTTTTTTAAGACATTGCCAAAAATTAAATATTTTACAATTTGCTCGTAAAAAGACTTTATCGCATCAATGTTTTGATAAACATGAGCCCCCATTTGATAGGCTTTCTTTTCAATAGTTTTTATTTCTGTGGAAGAAAAGCCACCGGTGTTCACACTCACCGCATGCACTTCATAGCCTTCAGAAGAAAGCTTTTTTAGGCAATAAGAGGTGTCTAGGCCACCACTGTAGGCTAAAACTAAAGGTGTTTTTTTCATGATCTTTTCTTTTTAAGCAGGAGTGCTTCTTTAATTTTTTTGAGTCGTTCTCCCACCTTACGGTTGTATTTTTTAGGGGTGTTCGATTTTTGTTGCGGATCGTAGAGCATGCCAGTACACAAACACATTTTTTGTTCAGTGCGGGTTAAGATATCAAAATTCTTACAGGTTTGGCAGCCTTTCCAAAATTCTGGATCGTCTGTGAGTTCTGAAAAGTGAACGGGTTTATAACCCAATTCATAATTGATTTTCATTACAGCCATACCCGTGGTGATTCCAAACACTTTGGCTTCCGGAAATTTTTGTAAAGACAATTCAAAAACGGTTTTTTTTATTTTTTTAGCCAAGCCTTTTCCTCTAAATTCGGGGGCAACAATGAGTCCAGAGTGAGCCACATATTTTCCGTGTCCCCAAATTTCGATATAACAAAATCCGGCAAATCGATCGCCTTCTAGGGCAATAACAGCATTGCCTTTTTCCATCTTTGAGGTAATATATTCTGGGGTACGTCGGGCAATGCCGGTGCCTCGAATTTTAGCCGATTCGTCTATGCAGAGGCTAATTTCTTTGGCATATTTTATATGTTTTGCTTTCGCTATTGCGATTTCCATGATTGAAAATTAAATGTAGTTGAAAGGGTATGAGTGAATCTGAAAGGGAGATGGGCGCACCAGCCTCCATAATAACTATTGTACCCCAAAGGGGCGACGACGCGGGTTATGTGCCGGGAAAAGAATGCCGGCAGGAGTGGTAGTAAGAGTTCCTTTATTACTCATAGAGTGCAAAATTGGGCTATTTTTTTTTAACTGCAAAATTTAAGTTCTTGTTTTTACATTTTAACCCCTGCACCCAACTCGCTTTGTTCTTTGTAAATTTGCGTTATGAAAAAGGCAGTTGAATTTATTTTTGAGCAAGAACTTCCACACTGGCGTCAAAAAAAAATGCTGTTGGCGCACAGTGGGGGATTGGACAGTAGTGTGTTGGCTCATTTATTAGTAGAAATGAACTGTAATATTGCCGTGGCACATTGTAATTTTCAGCTGAGAGGTGCCGATAGTGAAGGCGACCAAGAATGGGTGCAGCAATGGTGCCAACTCCATAAAATCCCCTTTTATACCCAGCGCTTTGTATTGCCCAAAGGGGAGGGGAGCATACAACTCAACGCCCGCCAATTGCGCTATGATTGGTTTGATGCCTTACAAGAAATATATGAATTCGAAGTTTTGCTCACGGCGCATCATCTCAACGATCAGTTAGAAACCTTTTTAATGCATGCCGGCCGAGGTACAGGTCTGACGGGCTTGTTAGGCATTCCTTCTTCACCCAAACGCTTTCGGCCCTTGCGTTCAATTTCCAAAGCGACCATTAAGGCCTATGCTAAAGAACACAAGTTGATTTGGCGAGAAGATGTTTCCAATGCCTCTACCGCCTACACTCGCAATGCTATTCGGCATAAGGTGGTGGCTCCTCTGTTGACAATTAACCCCCAATTTTTGTCCCATTTTAACACCACCTTAGCGCATTTAAATGACACCCAGGGTTTTGTAGAAGTCCAATTGGCGGCGCTCCGTCAAAAAATATTTAAGCCCAAAAAGGAATACATCGAAATTGATCTTAAAAAATTAAATACTTTGCCCCAGTTGTCTTTTTGTTTGCACGCTTGGTTCATGCCCCTTGGGTTTCATCACAATGAAGTACAGAAATTATTGACTGCTCAAACTGGCAGTGCCCTAAGCAGTGTCACCCACCAATTGATTCGCAATAGAGATTGTTTGTTGTTGCGACCCCTCACACCAGCAACCGCTCCCGAAAATATTGTTTGGGATCCCACTCAGTCACTAACCCATCCACTTCCTTTAGAAGTGATCGATAAAGCTCCTAAAAGTGCTCGGGTGGCCATTTTAGATCGCACTCTATTAAAAAGCCCGTTTATCCTTCGCAAATATCGTAAAGGTGATTATTTTTACCCCCAAGGGATGCAAGGAAAAAAGAAACTTAGCAAGTTTTTTAAGGACGAAAAATATTCTCGTTTGGAAAAAGAAAAACAATGGTTGCTTTGTACAGAAAATGATATTGTTTGGGTAATAGGCAAACGCGTGGATCAACGTTTTGCAGCGCAGGATAACAACCAAAACCCATTGATTATAAAAACGCTATGAAAAAAATAGGATTCTTAATTTTTAGTCTCCTTTTTCTGAAACTTGGAGCGCAAGAGCCCGTTACGTGGACAGTGTCTTTGGAACGCCTTTATGAAACCGAAGCTCTTATTCATTTTGATGCTGAGATTGTGCCCAAATGGCACTTATATACCCCCAAAGAATTTGATGACGGTCCCCTGCCAACAGAGATCATTTTTACCCCCGATTCTTCGAGGTATCAATTGGTGGGTCCTATTGAAACGTCGCCTTTTAAAATAGCGTTTGATGATATTTTTCAAATTGAATTACCCTATTTTGATGAAAAGGCTCGCTTCACCCAACGCATTCAAATAATTGACCCCACCCTTTGTGAGATTTCAGGGGAAATAAATTATCAAGCTTGTGATGATAAAGTTTGTATTTTTAGAACGGAACCTTTTGTTTTTTGTGCCACCGGCGCATCCCTTGATCTGGAGCAAATCACTTTAACAGCAGAAGATCGGCAGCGCTCAGCCAATTTAAAGCTCGACCTTAAGAACAAGCAACTGCTGGAAGAAAATTTTAGTCAATCGCAAAAAAACTCTTTGTTTGGCATTTTTGTGTTGGGTTTGTTGGGAGGCCTACTGGCTTTGTTGACCCCCTGTGTTTTTCCGATGATTCCCCTTACAGTTTCTTTTTTTCTTAAGCAGGGCAGTAGTTTGCGCAAAGGGACATTTCAAGCACTCTTATATGGTTTTTTTATTGTTTTGATCTATATCTTGCTCAGTCTACCCTTTCATTTTA
>JBMYZB010000037.1:0-13802 GCA_049609945.1 Flavobacteriaceae bacterium | reverse complement strand
AAAAGATGCATAAACTCAACGATAAGTTGCAAAAGAAATTAAGTGACTATCAAGAGCTTTTTGACCACAACCAGCGTATGATTGTTTTGGGCAACAAATTTAATGATGCAGTAGAACGTTATTTTAACACCAATAAAAAGCGGCCACTGGTGGCTGAATTGCTTCGCTTAACCGAAAGTGAAAATGCGAAACGCAAAAAGAAAACGGCTGCTGTAGCAAAAAAAGAACGGGAGCAAAAAAAGAAAACAGCTCAAGTGCTAGAAAAGGAAATCGTAAAGGTGCGCAAAGAGAAAAAAACCAAAAAGAAAACCCCCAAACCTGCACCCAAACCCAAAGAACTCATTCAAGTGGGAGATCAAGTGCGTTTAACCGATGGCCAAGCCGTAGGCATAGTTGAAATCATCGAAAAAAAGAGGGTGGTGATCAATTATGGTGCTTTTACCACAAAAGCCAATTTGGAGCAATTAGAATTTGTACAACGTCCCAAAAAATGAAATCACACACCTTGATCTATTATGATGGCCATTGTCCTTTTTGTAATTTTTGGGTGCGCCAGCTATGTCATTTTGACGCAAAAGATGCCTTTCGATTTAGTCCCTTACAAAAGGCTTCTAAGGAGTTGTTAAGCACCTTTAGCGGTGAGGCTTTAGTGGTAATAACTCAAAAACAAGAGGTTAAAGAGGGCGTGCATGCCATTTTTTATGCTTTGGAACAGCAAAAAAGTATTTTGAATGTTTTTTTACTTTTTAAACTGCTCCCTAAAAGGTTAACTAAAAAAGGCTACGAATCGATTGCCAAAAGGCGTTATCAATGGTTTGGAAAATATGACCAATGTCCGTTAATTGAGCAACGTTACCGTCATAAATTTATTGGGTAGCCGAGTAACCGATTACTTTTTTGGATAGTTGTCATCCCAGTCTTTAGCGTGAGGTTCTTTTTTTAATTTTCCAATAGACTTGGCCACAATCATTGAAACAGCGGCATCTCCCGTAACATTAGTAATGGTTCTGCACATATCCAGCGGGCGATCAATAGCAAATATCAATGCTAATCCGGCTTCGGGAATACCAGCTTGCCCAAGAACAATAACCAACATCACCATGCCAGCCCCAGGAACAGCCGCTGTACCAATAGAGGCCAAAGTGGCAGTGAGCACAATACCTAATTGGGCTTCCAACGATAAGCCCAAACCAAAGGCTTGTGCAATAAACACGGCGGCCACGGCTTGATAAACACTTGTGCCGTCCATATTTATAGTGGCCCCAATCGGCAAAACAAAACTGGCCACCTCTTCATCTACACCCAAATGCTCCTCCACTCGCTCCATAGTGATAGGCAGCGTGGCCGCACTAGAACTGGTAGAAAAAGCTAAAAGTTGAGCCGGTGCTATCCCTTTTAAGAAAAAACTAGGGGAGCGCTTAGCAAAAAGTTTAACCAAAATTAAATAAACCACAATCATTAAAAACAGACCAATCAGTAAGGTGATGGCATAGAGACCCAAGGCTTGGAAGAGCTCCAAACTGGGTGATTCAACCACCAACGCAGCCAAAAGGGCAAAAACACCATAGGGAGCCGACAACATAATTAGATCAATGAGCTTCAATATCACTTCATTAAACGCATCAAAAAAGGCTTTTACAGGGGCAGCCTTGACTTCTGGAATAAGAATAAGGCCAATACCAAAAAAGATAGCAAAAAAGATGACCTGCAGCATATTTCGGTTGTTGGTGGTGGCTTCAAAAATATTGCTGGGCACTAAATCAACCAAGGGTTGTAAGGGCCCTTTTTCCCGCTGCTGCTGCGCCACCATCTGCTTTTCTTGGGCACTGTCTTGATAGGTCATCAATAATTCTTCTCGGGTTTCAGAACCAATTTGGTTTCCAGGTGCAATTAGATTAACTAACAGAAGTCCTAACACCACAGCAACAACAGTGGTGCAAATATAAATACCAATGGTGCGCCCCCCCATTAAAGACAGTTTTGAAATGTCTTTAAGATCAGACACCCCTTTAATTAACGATCCTAAAATTAAAGGCATGGCAATAAGTTTAAGGGTATTGATAAAAATGGTGCCAAAGGGTTTAATCCAATCAGAAATAAAGGCAGGACCAAAAGAAAGAAAAGAAAAAAGGATGCCAAAAAGAATGCCGGCAAACATTCCGATTAAAATTTTCCAGTGTAGGGCAAGTTTTTTCATTTGGGGGTTATTTTTTAATGGTTCTATTGAGTAATGTAAAATCAGCTAAAACTAAAGCAGCCATAGCTTCTACTATGGGCACCGCACGAGGAACTACACACGGATCGTGTCTCCCTTTGCCCTGCATGGTCACGGCTTTTCCGTCTTTGTCTATGGTTTCTTGATTTTGCATAATGGTGGCCACTGGCTTAAAGGCTACATTAAAGTAGATGTCCATACCATTTGAGATACCGCCTTGAATGCCTCCAGAATGATTCGTTTTAGTACTACCATCAGCGTTGAACAAATCGTTATGTTGACTCCCTCGTAAGGCAGCTCCAGCAAAGCCACTGCCGTATTCAAACCCTTTCACAGCGTTGATAGAAAGCATGGCATGGCCTAATAGAGCGTGTAGTTTATCAAAAGCGGGCTCACCTAAGCCCACGGGTACGTTTTGGATCACAGCGCTCACCACACCACCCACAGTGTCACCTGCTTTACGCACCTCTTTAATATAGGCTTCCATGGTTTCTGCCAGCTTTGGATCGGGGCAACGTACCGGATTCTGTTCTATAACATTAAAATCGAGCGCTTGATAAGGTTTTTTAAGGCCTAAATCGCCTACCTTGGAAACATAGGCTGTTATTTTCATAGGCGCTAAAAACTGTTTGGCAATGGCTCCAGCCACTACTCTGCTAGCCGTTTCTCGGGCTGAACTTCTTCCCCCTCCACGGTAATCTCTAAATCCATATTTTTGATCGTAAACAAAATCGGCATGAGAAGGTCGATAGCTGTCTTTGATGTGTGAATAGTCTTTAGATTTTTGGTTAGTATTGTGAATGGCAAAGCCAATAGGCGTTCCGGTGGTTTTGCCTTCAAATAGACCCGAAAAGAATGTTACAGTATCGGGTTCTTTACGTTGGGTAACAATGGCAGACTGTCCTGGTTTTCTTCGGTTTAATTCATTTTGAATGGCCTCAAGGTCTAATGTAATACCCGCCGGACAACCATCAATAACGCCCCCAATGGCAGGGCCATGTGATTCGCCAAATGTGGTTAGTTGAAAAAGTTTGCCAAAGGAATTTCCCGCCATAATCTGATTTAAAGACACAAATATACGGCAAACTGTTTAGCAGTTAGAAATTAGGGTTTACAAAAGTGCATCATACAAAATAGTGAGGGGATGCTTTGCCTCCTTTTGGGTTCCATCCTTAATTTGATGCCTACAACTGGTGCCATTGGCAGCAATAAGGGTTTCTGGGGCACTCTTTCTGATGGCCGGAAAAAGTCGTTCTTCTCCTATTTTCATGCTGAGTTCATAGTGTTCTGCCTCATAACCAAAAGATCCAGCCATCCCACAACAACCCGAATTGATTATACGAACAGTATAATTTTCTGGAAGGTTTAAAACAGAAAAAGTGTCGGCAGGGTTGCCTAAGGCCTTTTGATAGCAATGCGCATGTAACTTTACAGTCTTATTTGCTTTGTGAAATTGATTGGTTTGCACTCGATTGGCTTTGATTTCCTGAGCCAAAAAGCTTTCAACCAAAAAGCAATGAGTGGCCAAGTTCTTGGCCTTCTCTTTTTGTGGTGCAAGTTTAAGATATTCGTCTGTGAAGCAATACAGCGCTGAAGGTTCTATAAAAAGTAAGGGGGTTTCTGCTGTGATAATAGGCGCATATTGCCCTACATTTTTTGTTGCCCATTTTTTAGCTGTTTTCAAAAAGCCCTTGGAGATATAGGTTCTACCGCTGGGTGTAAAAGGTTGGGTGTGCACAGCATAGCCCAAAGTATTTAGGAGTGTTACGGTATGAGCCACCATTTGGGTTTCAGCATAATTGCTAAATTCATCTACAAATAAGTAAACATCTTTCTTTTTATTTTTTAAGCTACTGTTTTTAAATTCCTTAAAAACACTTTTCTCAAGTTTTGGTAGCAATCTTTTTGGGTGCACTCCGAGGGCTTTTTTTAATAAGAAACCTGTTACTTTTGAACCCAATAGGAGATTTTGTAAACCTCGAAAAGCTTGCATATATTTATTGATAAGCGGATAGTGGGCAAAGAGTTTGTCACGAAGTGTGCTTCCATGTATTTTTTGATATTGGTAATTGAATTCGGCTTTGTAAGTGGCCATATCAACACTACTGGGGCATTCACTGGCGCAAGCCTTACAACTCAAGCAAAGGTCTAGTGCCTTTTTTAAGGATTTACTGTCAAAGGCATTTTTGGATGTGGGCTGTGATAGCACCTCTCTAAACACATTGGCTCGACCTCTGGTTCCATGCAATTCCTCTTTGGTGGCTCGGTAACTTGGGCAAAGGGTTCCTGTGGGGGCTGTAGTTCTGCAGTTGCCCGCACCATTACATTTTTCAACAGCACGTAAAAGACCCATATCGTGAGAAAAATCAAAAAAGGTTTCAGGATGTTTTTGTTCCTCTTCCGGGGTTGTTCGCAAGTTTTTATCCATAGGCAAAGGAGCCACAATTTTACCAGGATTAAAAAGATAGTTTGGATCAAAAATTTCTTTTACTTGCTGCAAAAGTGTTGCGTTTTTCTTACCTAAAACAAGAGGAATAAATTCAGAACGGACGATACCATCGCCATGCTCTCCACTTAAGGAACCTCCATAACGTTTCACCAACTGTGCCACAGCCAGAGTAATGGCGCGAAAATCAGCCACCCCTTGTTTGGTTTTTAAGTTAAGTATGGGTCGTAAATGCAATTCTCCTGCACCAGCATGGGCATAATAAACCACTTCTTGTCCAAAAGATTCCATTATTTTTTGAAATTCGGCAATATACTCAGCCAATTGCAACACAGGAACAGCTGTGTCTTCAATACAGGCCACAGCCTTTTCATCGCCAATTAGATTACCCAAGAGTCCTAATCCTGCATGGCGTAAATTATTGGCCGCTGCAATTTGGTCACCCCAAAGGGGCACCACTGCATAGGGCAAATTTGAAGCTGCAAGGGTTTCTTCTAGGGCTTTTAAGTCTTCATTTAAAGCCTCTTTTGAATTATTTCGAAGTTCAAGTATCAAAAGGGCCTTAGGGTCACCTTGAATAAAAAATCGGTTTTTCCGATACGTTGGGTTTTCTAGTGTGCAATCTAAAATGGTTTTATCCATCAACTCACAGGTGTAAAGTGGATGTTTCATGCAAGGCACAACCGCCTCCATAGCATTTTGAATGCTTTTAAAATGGACCGCTAAGGCCACTTGTTCTTTGGGAGGCAAGGGATCCAGTTGTAATGTGATTGAGGTTGTAAAAGCGAGGGTACCTTCACTACCGGCCAATAACTTAGCGAGATTCAATGGCTCCCCTTTTTTTGAAAAAGGATGTTGGTTCAACAACCTATCTAAGGCATATCCTGTGTTTCGTCTATGTACACTAGGGTGTGGGTAGTTCTGTCGTATTTCTTCTTGTATTGCTGGGGGGCTTAGCAATTCTATCAAAGAACGATATATGCGTCCTTCTGTGTTTTGCCGTTGTCGTTTTTGCTGAAGCATTTCTGGAGACAAATTTTCAAAAACAGCTTTACTGCCATCGGAAAGTAAGGTTTCTAACCGCACCAATTTATCACGAGTCACTCCATAGCGAATGGAGGTGGTACCTGAAGAATTGTTACCTACCATGCCCCCCAGCATACAATAAGCTGAAGTGGACGTATTTGGGCCGAAAAAAAGACCAAAAGGTTCTAAAAATCGATTTAGATCATCACGAATAACCCCGGGTTGAAGAGTCACAGTTTTTTGTTTGAGGTCAACAGAAAGAATAGCGGTAAAGTGTTTGGAAACATCCACCACAAGCCCCTCTCCAACGCACTGTCCGGCCAAAGAAGTACCAGCTGTTCTAGGAATAATTCCTACTTGATGCATTCTGGCAAAGGCAATTATTTTTTCAAGATCTGCTATGTTTTTTGGATAAGCCACTCCCAAAGGTCTTTTTTTATAGACCGAGCCATCGGTGGCGTAGAGCATGCGAAAGTGCTCTTCCCAATGGAGTTCGCCAGCTAGTTGCTTATCCAGTTCGTTTAAATGAGACGATTTGATTAGGGT
Organism: Flavobacteriaceae bacterium; assembly: GCA_049609945.1. GTDB lineage: Bacteria > Bacteroidota > Bacteroidia > Flavobacteriales > Flavobacteriaceae > JADHMP01. The sequence continues at coordinate 7,569 of JBMYZB010000037.1, read as the reverse complement.
TTGCATACTATAAATGTAATGCTAAAATAAAGATAAGTTTTTCATTCTCTTTTTAATTTTTACCTTTAAACACATTTTATTTTCATGAAAACAATAGCTTTAATACTCACTTTTGCCCTTCTCCTTTTGGGATGTCAATCTAATAATTCAACATATGAAATTTTAGGAATTATTGAATCCAACAACGGCAAAGCGATTTATCGTATTGCTGCTGATGCTAATAATCAACCTACGGTTTTAGATTCAACCATAGTTAAAGAGGGGAGTTTTAAACTTAGCGGTCTGGTTGAAGAACCCAATATCAATTTTATTCGGGTGGAAGGCATACAAGGTAATTTTCCAATTATTGTTGAAGGAGGCAAAATTCAATTGATGCTCTATAAAGACAGTCTTGCAACTTCAATTGCTGATGGCACCGTATCAAATGATGATTTTATGAAATATAAAATGGAAACCAAAGCCTACATCAATTCTATCAATTCTATTGGGAATGATATGCAACAAGCCCTCATTTTAAAGGATTCTTTATTGGTGATGGACCTTCAGGCGGAATATGATGGGGTGCGGCAACAAATTCAAGATTACGAATTAAATTTTATTGCCAACAATTCCAATTCTTATGTGTCTGCTTTAATATTAGAGCGTTTTGTGGCTTCCAAAGAAATTGCTAGAGACAGCTTACAAAAACTGTATAATACTTTTACAGATCGTATTAAAAAATCTCCATCGGGAAGATTTATAGAAAGCATTTTAAATCAACCTCCAACCCCTCCTAAGGTAGGCGAATTTGCCCCTAATTTTGAGGGTCCAACTCCAGAAGGCAGTCGTTTAGCATTAAAAGATCACCTAGGAAAAGTCACCCTGCTGGAATTTTGGGCAAGTTGGTGTCGCCCGTGTCGGGTTCAGCATCCAAATTTGGTTTCATTACATCGCGAAATGGCTCCTAAAGGATTTAAAATCATTGGTATTTCGCTAGATCAAAAGAAAAGCAGTTGGTTGCAGGCCATTGAAGATGACGGGCTCACTTGGGAACATGTTTCGCATTTAAAACGTTGGAATGATCCCATTGCTGAGCAATATCAAATCAGTGAAATTCCCGCCTCCTTACTTTTAGATGTGGAAGGTAAGATTGTTGCTACAAATTTGAATCTCCAAGAATTGGAAATGCAACTCGCTACACTTCTTCCGTAGTTTTAGCGCTGTCTAAACAACCAAAAACCCACCCCTAACGTGGTTAGGGTTATGTACAATAGTGTTTGCTTGGCCTCAATAAAAAGGGCGGGAGAAAAAATGAGGGTTAAGAAAATCCCACAAAGCGCGCCCCCTAGGTGGGCCGTGTGTCCAATGTTGTCTTGTTGTTTTTTCATTCCGTAGAGGGAATAGGCAACATAAGCCGCCGCAAACAAATAGCCGGGAATGGGAATGGGAATAAAAAAGAGGTATAACTCCAAATTAGGATACAATAAAATGGTGCTAAACACGATACCTGCCACTCCACCACTAGCACCCACAGCAGCATAATTAGAAGCCTTTCGATGATAAAAAGCAGCAAAGAAGTTGCCTATCAGCAAACTCCCAAAATAAAGTGTTAGAAAACGTCCGTCACCCAAACTGTGCACCACGGCATAACCAAAAAGATAGAGCGTAAACATATTAAAAAATAGATGTGCCCAACTCACATGTAAAAAGGCTGCACTAACAAAGCGATAACTGTTTTGGCGGCCTTTATAAGCAATATCAAATTTGAATTTATTGAAAAACTGTTCGTTATTAAAACCAACAAAACTAAAAAGGCTATTCAACAGAATTAATAGACCAACAACAAATGGCAAAGGTGTTCCCAAAAAATTTACTTTATTCAAAAATAGAAATTGTTTGGTTCATTAAAGGGGGCAAATTGATTTCCTTTTGATTTAATTATCTTTACACGGTAAATTTTACTGTTTTGAATGCCATTCTTTACTATTTAACCTATCCTCTACTCTATCTTATTGCAAAGCTTCCCTTTCCCCTATTTTATACTTTTTCAGATTTTATCGCTTGGTTGTTATATCGTGTGCTTGGCTATCGAAGAACGGTGGTTCGTAAAAACTTGATGCTGGCCTTTCCCAATAAATCTATGGATGAGCAAAAGGCTATTGAAAAATCTTTTTACACCCATCTCAGTGATTTGTTCTTGGAAATGATTAAAAGCTTGGTGATCTCTAAAAAAACAATGCTTGAACGCTTTCAGGTTAAAAACCTATCCGTGCTCACACAATTTGAAACTCAAAAGCGCAGTTGCTTTATTGTTTGTGGGCACTATGCCAGTTGGGAATGGATGATGTCTCTTGGCTATCATATACAACATATTGGCTATGGCATATATACGCCACTTTCAAACCTCTATTTTGATCGATTAATGAAGCGGATCAGAAAAAAACACAATGCTTTTTTAATTTCTCGCTATGCCATAAGTGAAACACTCCAACGGCATCAAGAAGAAAAACACTTGGGCGTGTATGGTTTTGCCAGCGACCAATCACCTAAACCCACAGACAAAACCTATTGGAGGTCTTTTTTAGGCGTTGAAGTACCCGTATTCACTGGAGCGGAACGTTTGGCTCGTAAATACAATATACCTATAGTTTTTGGTGCTGTTAAAAAAGTGAGAAGAGGCTACTATGAACTGGAGCTAAAAGTGTTGAGTGAACATCCTAAAGAGGAGCCATTATATCAAATAACGGATCAATTTACTGCTTTGCTAGAGCAGCAAATCCATGAAAATCCAAGTCATTATTTTTGGACGCATAACCGTTTCAAATTTGCTTCACTGCGCTAATTTCTTAAGCTCGGATACAAATTTTTCTGCTAATGCCACCGCATTTTCATGGGTTTGGGCTTCTGTGTATACTCGAACAATGGGTTCTGTATTCGATTTTCTTAAGTGAACCCAAGAATCGTCAAAGTCTATTTTAAGCCCGTCTACGGTCGATGTTTTTTCATTTTTGTATTCAGATTCTAACTTTTTCAGCAGTACCTCAATATTTATTTGTTCAGAGAGAGTCACTTTGCTCTTCTGCATAAAAAATTTCGGATATTGATTTTTTAACGTAGCCACAGAACACTCTTTTTCTACCAAAAGCGAAAGAAAAAGGGCAATGCCAACCAATGCATCTCGGCCATAATGTAAATCAGGGTAAATCACCCCGCCATTTCCTTCGCCCCCAATCACAGCCGCTTTGGCTTTCATTAGGGCCACCACATTTACCTCACCCACAGCACTGGCATAATGCGATTGATTATGGCGTTTACTAATTTCTGCTAATGCTCTGGTTGAGGATAAATTGGAAACGGTTGGACCGTGTGCTTTTTGCAACACATAGTCGGCACAGGCCACCAATGTATATTCTTCTCCAAAGAGAATGCCATTTTCATCCATAAAAACTAAGCGATCTACGTCTGGATCAACAGCAATACCAAAATCTGCTTGATGGCTAACAACAGCTTTTGCCAGATCTTCCAAATGTTCTTTTAACGGTTCTGGATTATGTGAAAAATTTCCCGTGGGTTCACAGTGCAAAGGAATGGTTGTAGCACCAAGCGCTTCCAATAACAATGGAACAGCCACTCCACCGGAGGAATTCACAGCGTCAACAACTATCTTAAAATTCTTTTTCTTGATTTCTTCTACCTTAATTAGCGGCAAGTCCAGACATGCCTTAATGTGTTGTTGCAAGCTCGATGTATCAGATGAAATTTTCCCTAAATTTTCGACGCTTTCAAATGGAAAATTCTCCTCTTTTGCCAACTTCAGTACTTCTGCACCTGCTTTGGCATCAATAAACTCACCCTTATGGTTTAATAACTTTAAAGCATTCCATTCTTTAGGATTATGACTAGCTGTTATTATGATGCCGCCAGTCGCATTTTCCCACTCCACGGCCATAGCCACTGTGGGTGTTGTGGATAAACCCAAATTTACAACATCAATGCCTAGACCAACCAAAGTTTGATTAACGATTTGATGCACCATGGTTCCTGAAAGACGGGCGTCACGTCCAGTTACCACTTTGCATTTTGCTGCATTATGCTTTAAAAGCCATTGTCCGTAAGCTGCGGTATAACGAACCACATCAACAGGAGTAAGATTTTTTTTGGGAGAACCACCAATGGTTCCTCGAATGCCTGAAATGGATGTAATTAATGTCATTTCACCTACATTATAATTCTTTCGCTAAGGTAAGCTATGCTCTGGCATACGCAAACCTTTTTTAATTGTATTATCTTTCAACATGAATTTTTTAGCACATGTTTTTTTATCCGGCAATGATTTTGAATTGGCCATGGGCAATTTAATTGCCGATCAAATGAAAGGAAAAAATTACCTAGACTTACCTTACAAAATTCAAAAAGGCATTTTATTACATCGAAAGATAGATCAATATACCGATTCACACCCCGTATTTAAACTTTGTGTTAAAAGACTATTTGTAACCCATAGGCATTACAGTAGGGTTCTTGTCGATATTTTTTTTGATCATTTTTTAGCTAAAAACTGGCATGATTACCACCCTCTAGGATTAGCTGACTTTACCGATCAATTTTACAACTATCTTTCAAAGAATAAAGCCCTTTTACCAGACCACTGTTGGAATTTAATCAATCATCTGATTCAAAACAATTGGTTTAAGGCTTACGCCTCCTTGGAAGGATTAGAAAGCATTTTAGCACAAATGGAAAAAAGAACCCAATTTGAATCGAATTTAGCCCGTGGGCGAATCGCTTTAGAGCAAGATTATTCCTTTTTTAAGGATCAATTCACCGCCTTTTTTATAAATATTTGTACACAATTTAAAATAAATACTCTTTGAAAAAGAATGTAAATCACTGGACAATTATAATGCTCCTTGGCGTTTTACTTTTGAGTTGTAACACACAACCCCCTATACAGGGTGCTGTGGTTTCGGCCCGCAGTGAGGCGTCTAACATAGGCATTGAAATAATGAAGAAAGGGGGCAATGCCTTTGATGCCGCTGTGGCTACTCATATGGCACTTGCGGTTTGCTATCCTAATGCAGGAAACCTTGGCGGAGGGGGATTTGCAGTTGTACGAACCGCTTCTGGTACAGTAAGCACCCTTGATTTTAGAGAAAAGGCACCCATGGCCGCATTTCGCGATATGTATTTGGATGAAAACCAAAATGTGCTTTCGGAACTAAGCACCTTGGGAGGGTTGGCTGTTGGGGTTCCAGGGTCAGTGGCTGGTCTTTATGCGCTCCATCAAAAAGGGGGCAAACTTTCATGGGCTGAAGTCTTAAAACCCGCACAAAAATTGGCTGAAAAAGGATTTATAGTTACTCTCCTACAAGCAAACGGTTTAGCGGCAAAACGTGATGAAATTGTAAGCTTAAACGGGAACGAAACCTTATTTGCCACACCCTTTAAAGCGAACGATACGCTGCGTAATTTGGCATTAGCTTCACTCTTAAAAAGAATTGCCCAAGAGGGGCCAAGTGCTTTTTATAGTGGCACTCATGCATTAGCTATGGTCAATACTATAAATGCTCAAGGGGGGGTGTTTAGCTTGAAAGACTTAGAGACATATGCTCCTGTTTGGAGAGACCCTGTTGTTTTTCGATATAAAGATCTCACAGTTTATTCTATGGGACCTCCCTCTAGTGGTGGAATTTGTTTGGCACAACTTATGGGCATGGTAGAACCCTTCCCCATAGCAACCTATGGTTTCCTTTCTGAAAAAGCATTACAAATAATGATTGAAGCTGAAAGACGTTCTTTTGCTGATCGGAGTTTATATTTAGGAGATTCTGATTATGTATCCGTTCCAACCAATCAACTTATTGACTCCAGCTATTTAAAAGAGCGAATGAAATCTTTTTCTTTTGAAAAAGCAACGCTTTCGAGTCAAATTGCCCCAGGCATGGTGGTGGCTGAGGAAAGTGACGAAACCACTCATTTTTCTATTTTGGATAGGGAAGGCAATGCCATAGCCCTAACCACCACAATAAACGGTAATTACGGTTCTAAACTCTATGTGGAAGACGGTGGGTATTTTTTAAACAATGAAATGGACGATTTTAGTAGCAAACCCGGAGTGCCCAATATGTTTGGATTAATCGGCGGCTCTGCCAATGCCATTGCCTCGGGCAAAAGAATGCTTAGTGCCATGACACCCACCATTGTAGAACGCAACGGTCAACTCTCTATGGTGGTGGGTACTCCCGGAGGCTCTACTATTATTACATCAGTCTTTCAAATTTTGATGAATGTTTATGAATTTGGGTTAACGTTAGAAGAAGCTGTTCAAGCTCCAAGATTTCACCATCAATGGTTGCCCGATGAAGTCTTTTTGGAACCAGAGCAATTTCCGAAAAAATTAATTCAAAACTTGGTAAAAAAGGGATATGAAATTCAAGAAAAGAAAACACGAATTATCGGTCGCGTAGATGCTATATACCGGTCATCTAAAGGAACAATTTCTGTGGCTGCAGACCCCAGAGGAGATGACGCATCGGCAGTGATTAGATAAGAAGACTTTCGGGGGTTTTACTTAAAAATGGACTAAAAAACCGTATTTTTGTCGGCTACATGATGAAAGAGAAAACCGATACTATTGTTATTGAAGGTGCACGTGCACATAACTTAAAAAACATCAGTTTGTCTATTCCCCGCAACCAACTCGTGGTAATTACAGGACTGTCTGGAAGCGGTAAATCTTCTTTAGCTTTTGATACCATATATGCAGAAGGACAACGTCGTTATATGGAAACTTTTTCTGCCTATGTGCGTCAATTTTTAGGTCATATGGAGCGCCCTGATGTTGATAAAATTGATGGCCTTTCTCCCGTTATTGCAATCGAACAAAAAACAACTTCTAGAAGTCCCCGCTCCACAGTGGGCACTATCACCGAACTATATGATTACTTTAGATTGCTCTTTGCACGTATTGGCACGGCTTACAGTCATTTGTCTAATGAGAAAATGATTCATTATTCTGACGAACAAATTGTTTCTCTGATTCAGTCGGACTATTTGGAGCAAAAAATAATGCTGCTCTCTCCCATTGTAAAAGCCAGAAAGGGGCATTATCGTGAATTGTTTGAAAGTTTATCTCGTCAAGGTTTCTCAAAAGTTCGAGTAGATGGCCATTTGCTTGATCTCACAAGAGGGATGAAAGTTGATCGGTATAAAACTCATGATATTGAATTGGTTATTGATCGATTTACAGTTAAAAATGATCCTGACTTTTTGAAACGATTAATGAATTCTTTGGCAACAGCCATGGATTACGGCAATGACGCCGTGATGATTTTTGCTCTTGAAACTGAAAAGACTCGCTTTTTTAGTCGTAATTTGATGTGTCCCAGCACGGGTCTTGCTTACCCTCAACCCGAACCCAATACGTTCTCTTTTAATTCACCTAAAGGCATGTGTCCAGAGTGCAAAGGCCTTGGTATTCGGCATGAAATTAACCGACAAAAGATTATTCCTGATGACTCACTCTCCATAGAGCAAGGAGGACTGGCACCCCTTGGCGAACAAAAAAATAGTTGGTCGTTTAAGCAAATT
>JBMYZB010000036.1:0-13929 GCA_049609945.1 Flavobacteriaceae bacterium | reverse complement strand
TTGTTCTTTTTGATCGAAGCACGCCTGATATTTTCATCGCGCGAAACAATCCAAAAGCTGATGTATTGGGAGTTGAATTTGAAAAAAGGAAAAATATAATCTATACCGATCAACATCGTTTATTTATAAATACCAACTTATCTTTTATCGAATCTAGACAAGTCATGGGTCCACTGGAGAAACAAAGCCGACTCTTTCGATTACCGACTGGAGAAACTCTTAGTGATTTCAGAAAATTGCAAGGACAAGCACCCTATATCCTAAATGCTGGGATTAATTATGTAAGTTTGGATAAAAATATCGACATGGGACTGTTCTTTAATAGACAAGGAAAAACCCTTCAAATTGTTGGAAATGATGATGTTCCCGATGTATTTTCCGTTCCATTTAATTCACTAAATTTCATCTTTGAAAAGAAAATGACTAAAGAAAATGGAATTCAAAGAACCCTTCGATTTAAAATTAACAATTTGATGAATGACAAACGTGAGTCTCAATATGAACATTTTGATATTGATCCGCAACTTTTCCAATACCGCAACCTAGGAAGAACTTTTTCATTGAGTTATAATATAAAATTTTAAGGCAGAATTGGAAAACGTTTATTTATTTCTAATCCTTCTTTTAAGTCTCCTAGCCATAGGAGATTTAATTGTTGGAGTGAGCAATGATGCTGTCAATTTTTTAAACTCTGCTATTGGCTCTCGGGTATTTTCTTTTCGCAACATTATGATTTTTGCAAGCATTGGCATTGCCTGTGGAGCTGTTTTTTCTAGCGGCATGATGGAGGTGGCTCGTAAGGGGATTTTTAACCCTGGAGCTTTTTATTTTGATGAAATCATTTTCATTTTCACAGCTGTGATGCTCACTGATATTTTGCTTTTAGACTTCTTTAATACATTGGGAATGCCCACCTCAACAACGGTTTCTATTGTTTTTGAATTATTGGGTGCTGCCGTTATTACGGCTTTAATCAAATTAGTATCTAAGGGAGAGTCTGTGGCCAATATTGCGGCTTATATCAATACAGACAAGGCTACTCAAATTATTTTTGGCATAGTGCTTTCTGTATTTATTGCCTTCACCATTGGAGCACTGGTGCAATGGTTATGCCGTTTATTAATTGGTTATAATTTTACAAAAAAAAGGGCTTCAAACATTATCATTGGTGGGTTGGCATTGTCATCCATTTCCAATTTTATTCTAATTAAAGGCATAAAAGGCACCCCTTTTGCCAATGTCACTTTTGAACTCTTAGAGCAACAAACAATTTCCGTATTTATGGATCAAAATAGTTTGTTGGTTAACAGTATTGGATTTGTTTTTTGGTTATTATTCTCTTATGTTTTTATCCGATTTTTAAAAATAAATATTTATAAAGTCATCATTGGTGTGGGAACCTTTGCTTTGGCCCTAGCTTTTGCTGGCAATGACTTGGTCAATTTTATTGGCGTCCCCATTGCGGCCTTTCAGTCTTATGAGGCTTGGGCAGTAAGCAACTTAGCTGCTTCTGAATTCACTATGGACGTGCTGGCCCAAAAAGTTCCCACACCCACTTTTTTGTTATTAGGGTCAGGTTTGATTATGATTCTTACCCTGTGGTTTTCTTCCAAAGCCAAAAGAGTGGTTAAAACATCTTTAGACCTCTCCAATCAATCGCTAACCAAAGAACGGTTTAAACCCAATTGGGTCTCTAGAAGCATTGTTCGCGGATTTATTTTTCTTAGTGATTGGGGATCAAACCTACTTTCAGATCAACAGAAAGCAAAACTAAGTCGACGGTTCACCCCCATTGCCTTAACAAAAGATGCACAGGGTCTTTCTCCTGCCTTTGATACGCTTAGAGCTAGTATTAATTTGGTGGTGGCCGCCCTTTTAATTTCGTGGGCCACTTCTCTAAAATTACCCTTATCTACCACCTATGTCACATTTATGGTTACTATGGGCACATCTTTAGCCGACCGTGCATGGGGATCAGACAGTGCCGTTTATCGTGTGGCGGGTGTACTCAACGTTATTAGCGGTTGGTTTTTTACCGCATTCATTGCCTTTGCGGTAAGTGGTTTAATTGTTTACCTTATTCATTTGGGTGGCCCCGAGGTGGTTGCCATTATCTTCCTTTTAATTGTTTTAATCATCGGTCGTAATTTTATAAAACAGCACCAACAATCAAAAGAAGAAAAAGCGGTTCAACAGGCTTTTCGAATGGAAAGTAAATCGTTTATTGGAGTAATTGATGAAAGTGCAACGTCTATTGCTACTTTATTTGAAAATTCTTATGATATATATTCCAAACTAGTGGAGAGTCTTTCAAAAAACAAACTCAACGGGCTACAAAAGTCAAAAAAAGAAGCCAAGCGTTTAAGTAGGCAAATTGAAGAATTAAGAGATCAGGTTTTTTATTTTATTCGAAATTTAGAAGAAAAAAGTATTTCAGCAAGTGCTTTTTATATTCAACTGTTAGGCATTTTACACGATGTTTCGGAAGATCTTAATTACTTGACCAAAATTGGAGAAGCCCACGTGGATAATAACCACCGCAAATTAAAGCTCTCTCAAATCAGAGATCTGGATGAAATCCGCTTAGCCTTCAAGAAATTGAAAAAGGAAACACTAGAAGCATTTGCCAAAAAAAATAATATTAAAGAATTTGAAGATGTTTTGTTGGAAAAAAATGGGGCAATGACACTATTAGAAGATAAAATAACAACACAAATTGAACGAACCCGTCTGGAGGAAACCAGCCCAAAAAATACTACACTCTATTTTAATATTCTTTTGCGCTCAAGAGATTTGATGAAACACAAGTTTGAACTTATAGAAAGCTTTTATAAGGTAGTGAAAAATGTGTAGCAACGTTTTACTATGCTAATTCTCTGCCAATGATTGACCCTCATTCCAAGAAACAGCACTCACCAATTTATTGTCTTTAAAATCGGCTTCAATTAATCCTTTCTCATTCCAAAAAAACCATTTCCCTGTCTTCTTCCCATGAGTAAAAGTACCTTGCGATAACTTTTTTCCTTCTGGAGAAAAGCGAACCCAAACACCTTCTAATTTTTGGTTAGAAATAGTTCCCTTCTGTGCTATCTGCCCATTGTCATGATAAAGAATGTATTCATAAGACTTTCCATTTTTAATCAATTCCTTTTTGGGGGATGCCTCTTGTCCTATTAGGGAGTAACTCAAGAGTAGAAAAAATAAAATAGTATATCTCATAAGTTGAACTTTTTAATGTTCGCTTAACAAATATAAATATTTTTTTGTTTTATGGAAACAATTTGGTAACATTTATTTAACATTAGAAGATAAGTTGTTGGATTTAATGCAATTAAAAACCCTTCCAAAAGAAGGGTCTTAGCTATAAGTAATAAATGGAAAAGTGGGATTAAGACCCACACATCAAGCAATCATCATCTTCACTTTCTTTGGATTGCGCCAACATTTGCTTAAGTTCGTCTGGTGTTAAAGGTTCAACAGCGACGGCTCCAGTAGCTACAGGCTGTGAAGCTGTTACAGCCACTGTGGGTTTTTCAACTTTAGTTTTGTTGTCTAAAGTAAATTTGATGGCATCCACGGCAGATTTTGTTCTTAGATAATACATTCCCGTTTTAAGACCCGATTTCCAGGCATAAAAATGCATGGACGTAAGTTTGGCCATGGTTGCACCCTCCATAAAGAGGTTGAGCGATTGCGATTGGTCAATAAAATAGCCTCGTTGACGAGACATGTCAATAATATCTTTCATACTCATTTCCCATACCGTACGATACAGTTCTTTGATGTCTTCCGGAATACCATCAATATTTTGAATAGAGCCGTTATTTCGCATCAATTCTTGCTTCATATTTTCGTTCCACAAGTTCAATTTCACCAAATCTTCTAGCAAGTGTTTATTTACCACAATAAACTCACCAGAGAGCACTCTGCGGGTGTAAATATTAGAAGTATAGGGTTCAAAGCATTCGTTATTTCCTAGAATTTGTGAGGTTGATGCAGTTGGCATAGGTGCTACCAATAAGGAATTACGAACTCCATGCTTTTTTACTTTTTTTCGCAAGGCTACCCAATCCCAACGTCCACTGAGCTCATCATCTTTAATACCCCACATATTGTGTTGAAATTCCCCCTTAGATATGGGTGATCCTTTATAGGTCTTGTAGGGTCCGTCTTTTTCTGCTTCTTCAACAGAAGCTGTTACGGCGGCAAAATAGAGTGTTTCAAAAATCTCTTGATTTAATTGTTTAGCCTCTTCCGAAGTAAATGGCAAACGCAATAAAATAAAAGCATCTGCCAAACCTTGTACTCCTAAGCCAATGGGGCGGTGGCGCATATTCGAATTTTCTGCTTCGGGGATAGGGTAATAATTGCGGTCAATAACTCGATTTAAGTTTTTGGTCACCCGCTTGGTTACATCAAAAAGGGCTTGGTGATCAAAAGCACCATCTTTCACAAACATGGGTAGGGCAATGGAGGCTAAATTACACACCGCCACTTCGTCTGCCGAGGTATATTCCAAGATTTCTGTACATAAATTAGAAGATCTAATGGTCCCCAGATTCTTTTGATTTGACTTTCTATTGGCCGAATCTTTGTAGAGCATATATGGAGTTCCTGTTTCTATTTGTGATTCTAGGATTTTTTCCCACAACTCACGTGCTTTAATCGTTTTTCTGCCTTTCCCTTCTTCTTCATATTGAAGATACAGTTTATCGAAATCCTCACCATAACAATCATAAAGCCCTGGGCATTCGTTGGGGCACATCAGGGTCCAATGGGCATCTTCCTCTACACGCTTCATGAAGAGGTCTGGCGCCCATATCGCATAAAAAAGATCGCGAGCCCGCATTTCTTCTTTTCCATGATTCTTTTTAAGTTCTAAAAAATCAAAAATATCTGCATGCCAGGGTTCCACATAAATGGCAAAAGAACCTTTGCGTTTCCCTCCTCCTTGATCCACATAGCGAGCCGTGTCGTTAAAAACCCGCAACATGGGCACAATTCCATTAGACGTGCCATTAGTTCCTGCAATGTAAGAACCCGTGGCTCGCACGTTGTGAATAGACAACCCAATACCCCCAGCCGATTGTGAAATTTTAGCCGTTTGCTTTAGGGTGTCGTAAATACCGTCTATGCTGTCTTCTTTCATGGTAAGCAAAAAACAAGAAGACATTTGAGGCTTGGGCGTTCCCGAATTGAAAAGCGTGGGTGTGGCGTGGGTGAAATACCGCTTAGACATCAGTTCATAGGTTTCCAAAACGGCATCCATGTCTTGTAGGTGAATGCCCACGGCCACACGCATCAACATATGTTGTGGGCGCTCAACAATCTTACCGTTTAGTTTCAGAAGATAAGATCGTTCTAGGGTTTTAAATCCAAAAAAGTCATATCCAAAATCACGATTATAGATGATGTTGGAGTCTAAGCTATCAGCGTTTTTTTCAATAACCTTATAAACTTCGTCAGACAGAAGGGGTGCTTTTTTGCCGGTGCGAGGATTCACATATTCGTAGAGATCTTTCATGGTTTCGGAGAAAGATTTCTTGGTGTTTTTATGCAAATTGGAAACGGAAATACGCGCTGCTAATTGCGCATAGTCTGGATGAGTTGTAGTCATAGTAGCTGCAATTTCAGCAGCCAAATTATCGAGTTCAGAGGTGGTTACGCCGTCATATAAACCTTCGATCACACGCATGGCCACACGAACTGGATCCACAAGAGGGTTGAGGCCATAGTTTAATTTTCTAATTCGTGCCGTGATCTTATCGAACATGATAGGTTCTTTACGGCCATCTCTTTTAACTACATACATCCGTTTTTATTTTTTAATTAAACAATTCTAAATTGAGCAAAAAGTAGGTTGAAGCGGTGGAGCTCAGAATATTAAAAATCGGCATCAAAGCTGATTTTTGTATTTTCTTTTTCGTTATTATTATTGAGCACGCCTGCTTTTTGATATTCTCCCACTCGCTTTTCAAAGAAATTGGTTTTTCCCTGCAGAGAAATCATATCCATAAAATCAAATGGATTGGTCACGTTGTACTCTTTATCCAATCCAAGCTCAACAAGAAGTCGATCTGTAACAAATTCAAGGTATTGAGTCATCAATTTAGCATTCATCCCGATTAAACTTACGGGTAAAGATTCCGTAATAAATTCACGTTCTATGTTAAGTGCGTCAATAATTATTTCACGAATTCGTTCTTTAGGCACCTTGTTCACTAGGTGGTGGTTGTGTAGGTGCACAGCAAAGTCACAATGAACACCTTCATCTCTAGATATTAGTTCGTTAGAAAAGGTTAAGCCGGGCATTAAGCCTCTTTTCTTTAACCAAAAAATGGAGCAAAAAGCACCGGAAAAGAAAATTCCTTCAACGGCAGCGAAAGCTATTAGGCGTTCGGCAAAGGAATCGGAATCAATCCAACGCAAGGCCCAATCTGCTTTTTTCTTAATGGCTGGAAATACTTCAATGGCTTTAAAAAGTTTGTTTTTTTCTACCTCATCTTTCACATAAGTATCAATCAACAATGAATAGGTTTCAGAGTGAATGTTTTCCATCATTATTTGGAAACCATAGAAGAATTTAGCTTCTGAATATTGCACTTCATTCACAAAATTTTCTGCTAAGTTTTCATTTACAATCCCATCGGAGGCAGCAAAAAAAGCGAGTATGTGTTTTATAAAATATTTTTCGTCTGGGCTAAGCTTGTTACTCCAATCATCCAAATCTTGATGCAAATCAATTTCTTCAGCCGTCCAAAAACTAGCCTCCATTTTTTTATACCACTCCCAAATGTCATGATGTTGGATTGGGAAGATTACAAATCGGTTTTCATTTTCTTGGAGAATAGGTTCTACAGCTGCCATCTTTTCGTTGCTTTTTATTGATTAAAATTTTCTTGAATTGTATTCTACAAAGATTCTAAAATGATGGCAATATTGAAAGGGCAACTTTTCCACAAACCGCTCAAGTTTTTAACAAAAAGGGCTTTTTTTGGTAATAATGAGCCTGGTGACTTAAATGATACATCGCTGTTTTTCAGATACTTATAAATTAAAAAAATCGCTTAGGCCGCATAAACATTGTGTTTATGACAACTTCTTCTTCTCTGCCTCTTTTTCTAAATCTGCATACCATGCTTCTCCAAATTTTCGAATCAATGCTTTTTTCACATATTGGTACACGGGAATTTGTAAGGCATCACCAAATTGGCAGGCAGTATTACAAATGTCCCATTGGTGATAATTGACGGCTTCAAATTCAGAATAAGAAGTGACACGAACCGGATAAAGATGACAAGAAATCGGTTTTTGAAATGATAAAGCCCCTTTGTTAAACGCTTTTTCAATACCACATTGAGCCACTCCCGTTTCTGAAAAAACAGTGTAAGCACATTCTTTTCCCTTCACCAAAGGGGTTTCCAAAGATCCATCTACACCTTTGACGGATGTCCCTTGCTGGGCAATGGCTTGGCGGCCTTGCTTTTCTAGAAAGGGAGCTAAATCTGCTAAGTGGTTTTTGAGATATTGGGCTTCTTCGGCTTCAAGGGGTGCTCCGGCTTCTCCAGCCACACAACATTCCCCTTTGCATCGAGCTAAATGGCAAACAAAGTGTTTCTGAATCAAATCTTCAGACACCAATGTGTTTTGAATAGATATCATAGCTTTTTGATCAAATTTAAAGATATTTCTTCTTTTGTTTCAAGAAAGCCCATTACTTTTATTGAAAAATTTAGTCCATGTTTAACCTCAAAGAAATTCTAACAGCAGGGTTGGTTCTCTTTGCTGTTATTGATATTGTAGGGAGTATTCCAGTGGTCATTTCCCTTCGCAATAAGGTGGGGCATATTCAATCAGAAAAAGCCACCCTAGTGGCCGCTTTGATTATGATTGGCTTCCTTTTTTTAGGAGAAGAAATCCTTAAACTCATTGGCATTGATGTCAATTCTTTTGCAGTTGCTGGATCTTTTGTCATATTTTTCTTAGCCCTAGAAATGATCTTAGGCGTCACTCTTTTTCGAGATGACGCACCCGCCACAGCTTCCATTGTACCTCTTGCTTTTCCAGTTATTGCTGGTGCTGGCACTATGACTTCTATTCTCTCTTTACGAGCTGAATTTCATGTGGTCAATATTATAATTGCCATCCTCATAAATGCCATAATTATTTATGTCATTTTGAAATCATGTCGCTTTATTGAACGAATCTTAGGAAATTCTGGGATAAATATTATTCGTAAAGTGTTTGGAATAGTATTGTTGTCTATAGCCGTAAAACTCTTTACAAATAACATTGGAGAACTCATAAGAATACATTAAAATACAGTCCAAAAATGAAAAGAACAATTCAAATTTTTATGATTATTGCTCTAATAATGGTCGCTTTCAACCTCTATCAAGTTGATTGGAAAACCCCCCTACAAGGGAAAAGCACAGTGGCCTTCATTGGCACATTGGCTTCAACTTGTGCCTTTCTGTTATTGTTAATTTTGCAATTAGCCCGTAAAATAAATGATCGGAATAATTCCTAATAACCAACAGCTTCCAATTGCTCTAACGCACTTTCTACAAAAGGATCTTTTTGATTTTTGATGCGATAATACATATTTTCATCAAAAAGCTGCAAGGCCATATACGATTTAAACGAGTTTAAAATAGCCTCTTTGTCTTTAAGGTCTATAGATAAGTTATTTTCTTGGCTGTAGGTTTTAAAGGCCTCCAATAATTCCTCTGCTCTAGGGAGGGGCTCACTAAAAAAATGAGAAGGTCCAGAAAATTGAAAGGGTTTTCGGTTTTTATCCAATTCTAAAAACAAAAAGCGATTCACCAAGGCAGACTGTATCCAGTAACTATTCCATTCTTGTTCTTGAGTGTTACGGTTGGCCACATAAAAATCGGGCACAATGCCACCGCCACCATAAACAGTTCTGCCTTTTGGGGTTTTAAAAGACAAACTGTCCACTAGAGGAATATTTTTGGCATCTTTCATCTCACCATTTTCAAAACGGTTTTGCAAATCGGCAAAATAGGCTTCTTTGTTATCTGTTGTAAAGGGTCTTTGAATGGAACGCCCAGTGGGGGTATAATAACGCGCCGTTGTGAGTCTAATTTGATCCCCTTTTCCCAAAGGAAGTTGTTGTTGTACCAAGCCTTTTCCAAAAGTGCGCCGGCCAACAATCCACCCACGATCATTGTCTTGTATGGCACCGGCCACAATTTCACTTGCAGAAGCCGATTGCTCGTCTACCAAAACATAGAGCTCACCCGTTTCAAATTGACCGCCATTGTCGGCCACTGTTCTTTCACGCACCCCTTTGTTGGATTCTACAATAACAATGGGCTTTCCGCTAGATAAAAAGGTATTGGCAATTTGCTTAGCTGGGAGTAAATATCCGCCCGGGTTTCCTCTCATGTCGAGTAATAAAGCGGCCATCCCTTGATTTTTTAAGTCGTTTATTGCTTTTTCAAATTCTTCAAAAGTGGTCTGAGAAAAACGGGTAATTTTGATGTAGCCAACTGCGTCATTGAGCATATAATAAGAGGGCACACTGGGCAAGGGCACTGGACCTCTAGTCAAATCAAGAGAAAAAAGAGAATCGTTTGCCTTTCTGTATATTTCAAGGTTAACTTTGGAACCCGAGGGCCCTTTTAAAACGCTAATGACCTGTGTGTTTTCAAGCGATTTATTATAGAGTGTATCTGCATCGGCTCTCAAAATTCGATCACCAGATTGCAATCCCATTTTTTCACTTGGCCCACCCTCAAGCACCCGAACCACAGCAATGGTGTCTTGCACCATAAAAAAACTAACGCCAATGCCCTCAAAATTTCCGCGCATATTTTCAGCTATAAGTTGTTGTTCTTGAGCGGGTATGTAAACCGAGTGGGGATCCAGTTTATTTACCACATCTGAAATGATGGCACCCACCAAACTGTCCGTATTAATTTCGTCAACATAGTCGTTTGTAAGATATTCCATCAAACGATTCAATCGGTTCATACTCGAATAGGACGACTGTTGCGTTGTAAAAAATTCCTGCTTCTTATCACCAATCAAAAATCCAATGGCGGCAGAGAGAAAAATAATGAGTATTAAATAAGTTGAGTTTTTCATTCCACTAAAGACTTAGGAGTTAAAGGTACATGTTTCAACTTTACACCCGCTTTTTTTAGAAATTGTAACCCACTATCGTCTTTGTAAGCTGCCGCATAAACCACACACACAATGCCGGCTTGATGAATTAGTTTGCTGCATTCTTTACATGGTGAAAGGGTAATGTAAAGCGTTGCACCCCTGCAAGACTGTGTTGAACTTGCCACTTTCAAAATGGCGTTTGCCTCTGCATGTAAAACATACCATTTGGTATAATGGCGCTCATCTTCACAAACATTTTCAAAACCGGAAGGGGTGCCATTGTAGCCGTCAGAAATGATCATGCGATCTTTCACAATTAAGGCCCCCACTTTTTTGCGTTCGCAGTAAGAAAGTTGACCCCAAACCTCAGCCATTTTTAAATAGGCAACATCATATTGGTATTGCTTGTCCATGTATTGCGAAGATACAAGGTTTTAGAATATTAGAGTGCCTGTGATTTACCTTTGCTAACTCGGAATATTTTCAAGGGTCATCACAAGGGCTTGAGAAAGTATCATGGCCGCTACAATCCATTGCCACTTTTTGGTTTTCCATCGGAGCATATCCAGGGCTAAAAAATTCACCATAACTACCCCGGTAACAATCAGTAATTGAGCCAGTTCAACACCCAATGCAAATTGAAGTAGTGGTGCATAGGCTGCTTCTTCATAAATGATTTGAGAAAAATAGCGGCCAAAACCAAGGCCATGAATGAGCCCAAATAGAAGGGTAATAAACATTAAACTGCGCTGTTTATTGAGGTTAGGTGCAGCTTTTTTCTTTTGTCTTAATACATTTATGGACATCCAGCCAATGGTAATGGGAATAAAGAATTCTACCCATTTTCCATCCACAGTAAGCCAATTTTCATAAGCCGCCCAAAGTGCAAGGGTGTGACCCACGGTGAATAACGTGACCCAGCCCACCAGAGGTTTGGCTTGTTTCCATCCATAGGGTAGAGCCAACACAACTAGAAATAGAAAATGGTCTAATCCATTGGGATCTAACACATGTTCAAAACCGAGTTTTATATACAACCAGAAAGAGTCCATGGTGTACTAAATTTAATTCATTTGTCTAGCTTTACGGATAGTTTCATAGGCCTTTTGTACCTCTTGAAACTTTTCTTGAGCCCCTTTAATTAAGGCTGGATCTTTGGTTTGGAGTTTGTCAGGATGAAATTTTTTGGCCATTGCTCGATACGCTTTTTTAACCTCATCGTCTGTGGCTTGTGGGCTTATTTCCAATATTTTATAGGCATTATCAGCGGATTTTACAAACATGGCTTTAATGCTTTCAATGTCTGAAAAACGAATGCCTAAAGCCTGTGCAATTTGATTAATTTTTTCCAATTCTTTAGGGCTAATGCTGCCATCTGCATTAGCCACACCAAACAGAAAATGCAAGACTTGAAGCCTAGTTTCATAGCGGGTGCGCTCCAAAATAACGCTAGTGAGTTGAACTATGTTTTGGGTCTCCTTTTTTATCTGCTCATTAAAAATTCGGAAAATAGCTTGCGCCTTATGGGTACCATAATTGGTAATAAAAAAATGGCGTACAAATTGAAGCTCTTGTGTTTTTATGGTTCCATCTGCCTTGATGACCGTGGCAGCAAGGGCCAATAAATTTAATTCAAAAATTTCAGGTTGAATACCGCTCCTTCCCAGAGAAGTGTTAAATGTGCCTCCTTTGTTCAATTGATCTATAAATGAGCCTACAAAAAATCCTAAAAGAGCCCCAGGAAAACGCATCAAATAATAACCCATTAAAGCCGCAAACCATTTAATCATAGACTTTTTTTAAAGCACAAATCTCGCCATTTAAATCGGGCTTTCAAAGTGCGTGTAAAACTTTACTTTTCTATCTTTGCCAAAAAAAGAATTATGTATCCTCCTGAACTAGTAAAACCCATGCGCGAAGAACTCACCACCGTTGGCTTTGAGGAATTGCAATCTGCCGATGCCGTAACCAAAGCCCTTTCCCGAAGTGGAACCACTTTGGTGGTGGTTAATTCTGTTTGTGGCTGTGCTGCTGCCAATGCCAGACCAGCTGTTCGTTATGCTTTAGCTCACGAAAAGAACCCTGATCACCTCTGTACTGTTTTTGCCGGGGTTGATACAGAAGCAACAGAAACAGCACGAGCACAAATGATCCCGTTTCCTCCTTCTTCGCCTAGCATTGCACTTTTTAAAGATGGCACATTAGTTCATATGATAGAAAGACACCATATTGAAGGACGTCCTGCAGAACTTATTGCCAAAAATTTGAAGGCTGCATTTGACGAGAACTGCTAAGGAATCTCTGCTCCATTCGAACCTTGCTTCCTTTGATGAAAAAAATTTTTACATACGGTCTTAACATACTTTACTATTTCTGTTTTGGAGGAATCCTTTGCCTGTTTCACCCACTGCAATGGTTTGCCTTAACTATTTTTGGTCATAAAGCACACAAAGCCACGGTAGATCTGCTAAACTTTTTTTTGTTGCGGTGCTTGACAATTTTAGGCACTCGTTTTGCGCTTTCTTTTGCCGAACCTTTGCCAGAAAACGCTTCCCTGATTGTGGTGGCCAATCATCAAAGCACCTATGATATTCCTCCCCTTATTTGGTATTTACGAAAACACCACCTCAAATTTGTGAGTAAAAAAGAATTAGGCAGAGGAATTCCGAGTGTATCCTTTAATTTACGCCATGGAGGCTCTGTGTTGATTGACCGAAAAGACCGTGCCCAAGCCCTTTCACAAATTAGGGTATTTGCCCACAATATTGCTAAAAAAAAATGGGGCGTTGTTATTTTTCCGGAAGGAACCCGATCCAAAAATGGTCTCCCAAAACCCTTTCAAAAGGGTGGTTTGAGCTTATTAATCAAACATATTCCCAATGCCTACATTGTGCCAGTGAGTATAAAAAATTCTTGGAAACTGGCACAAAACAACTATTTTCCGATGCCCCTAGGCACAAAGATTTTGTTTAAAATTCATTCACCTCTTGCGGTGGCTAACAAAAATCCGGATACGCTCATTAATCAAGTGGAGCAAATTATAAAAACAGATGTAGAAACAGAAGCTATCGCTTCAATGTCACCTTAAAAACAGTTCCCCCTTTCAACTTTGTCTCAAAAGATATTTCTCCTTGGTGCGATTTGATAATATTTTTAACAATCCCTAGGCCCAAGCCCATACCTCCTGTTTTCGTTGTGAATTTTGGTTCAAAAATTTTATCTTTTAATCCTAGGTCAATCCCACTTCCATTGTCTTCAATCAAAACCGTTGTAGTGGTTTTATTAATTTGTATGGCGATTTTAATTTCTGGTATTCTTTTCTCGGGTACAGACTGAAAGGCATTGTGCACTAAATTAGTCATCACTCGAATCCATTGGGAACGATCCAATTGATGATATATGGGTTCTTTTTGAAACGTAAACGTAATTTTATCTTGTTCAAAAACTTGTATGGCTTTTCGGGTGGCCTCAACCAAATCTACTTTTGTCTTTTTAGCTTGGGGCAGTGTTGCAAAATCAGAAAAGGCATTGGCCACCTCACTCATGGTATCAATTTGCTCTAAGAGGGTTTGAGAAAAAGCCTCCATTTCAGCCGTAGCATTAGGGGCGCCCGGGGTAAATTTTCGTTGAAAGCTTTGAACCGTAAGCCGCATAGGTGTCAGTGGATTTTTAATTTCATGAGCCACTTGTCTTGCCATTTGCTCCCAAGCTTGTTTCCGTTCAGATTTGGCTAATTTTTTAGCGCTCGCTTCTAAGTCATCAATCATCCTATTGTAAGAATTAACTAAGCCATCA
>JBMYZB010000035.1:0-14009 GCA_049609945.1 Flavobacteriaceae bacterium | reverse complement strand
TTCAAAAAAACACAGGCTATAGCCAATTAGATTTACTACAAAAATTTGTGGTTCAATTGCCCCAACAAAAACAATTGCAAATCAACCTTCAATATTCTACCTCTTCCAATATTGACCGCTACGACAAGCTAACGGAAATTCGAAATGGGTCTTTGCGTTTTGCACAATGGTATTATGGCCCCCAGAAACGGTTTTTATTTGCCCCCCAACTAAAACTTTTCCCAGAAAAGAAATTTTTGAAAAAAGGGCGTTTGATTTTCGCTTATCAAAATGTGAGAGAATCTCGCATTAGTCGAAGTTTTGAAAGTAAAATCAAAAATTTTCAAGAAGAAACCGTAAATGTGTTTAGTGTTAACGGTGATTTTGATTTTAATATAGGTTCACAACATCAATTTTCTTACGGTTTTGAGGGCTCTTATAATACTGTTTATTCGTTGGCCTATGAACGAACATTAATCTTGCAGGGCAATAGGGTTAAAGGCTTTGGCTACCGCTATGCCATACCCTCTCGCTACCCAAGTGCTGGAAGCTATTATGGCACGCTGGCGGGATATGCCAACTGGATTTGGGACATCAACGAACAACTTTCCTTAAACGCAGGAGTGCGTATCACCTATACCGATATGGAAGCCCGCTGGAAAGAAACAAACAATGTGAACAGTTTGCTTAGCCAAGCTGCTCTGAATTCTAAAGCCTTAACAGAAACCCTAGCACTAATTTATCGCCCCAAAAAAAACCTGCAATGGAATGTGCTTTTTTCCAGCGGTTTTAGAAGCCCAAACATAGATGATATAGGGAAAATTAGAGAAAGTAAAGGCAGCTTGGTGGTGCCAAACTCGTTTTTAAAACCAGAATATGCCTACAATTTTGACATTGGTCTCATTAGCGGTAATACGTCTCAAAACAATTATTTTTCGATCCGTGGGTTTACAACACTTATCTCTCGTCATATCACCCGCTCTAACTATACCATTTTTGCCGATAAAACTACACCTGATCTAAACACTATTTTATATAATGGTAATGAAGTAATAACCATTTCCAATAAAAATTTAGGCAATCGCTTTTTGTATGGTGGAACCTTGGAGGGAGCCTTTACGTTTAATACTTTCATGTCTCTCCACTCACATTTTACATTAACCAAAGGGGACCAAAATAGCCCTTATGGCCCACTGCCCTCCATATTACCCTTTTTTGGGGCCGTGGCCATACACTATTCCAAGCCCAAATGGAAACTTCAAGCCGAATGGGAATTCAACAGTAAAAAACTGCCCGAAAAATACAGCTTGGGAGGCGAAGATGGCTTAGAAGAAACCCCCTACTTAGGTGATTTTGGAAATGAATTACTCAATTATGCTGGGAGCCCTGCTTGGCAAATAGTTAACCTAACAGGCTCCAGTCAATTATCCGAAAAGACTATACTCAATTTTGGACTGCATAATATATTTGATTTACACTATCGCCCCTTTGCCTCTGGTATTTCTGCGCCGGGGCGTAACTTATCATTAGGGCTTAAAATGGATTTTTAGGGCGTTTCCTCTTTCTCGTCAATAAAAATCCGAATTTTCTTTTTGGTGCTTTTAGTTTCATCATCGTTTGGTACTTTAATGACCTTTATATGCCTAATAGATTCCTCATCTAAAGTGTCTAATTCATTGCTCGATATAAACAGGCCTCCGTGTATTTTTTCTCTACTTTTATCCAACTCTAATATGAAGCCCAATGAATCCATTGCATCTTCCGCAAAAATTTTTATTTCATAATCTAGGTCTTTGATTTTTTCTTCAAGTGCTTCATAGTCCTCTTCACTCCAGTCTACCCATTTGTTCTTATGGCCTTTTTTAAATTCAGCAAAAGAAAAAACGTTTACATGCATAAAACTGTCTTCAAGCATAATATTCTTATCATGCGCTTTAGAAACCCATTTACTGATACTATCTTTTGAAAAGGAGAAATCTAACGATTCATGCGCCATGGTATCTGCATTCATGTGTTCATCATTCAAGACAATGTTGGCAATACCATTTGGGTTTGAAGCTTCATGGACATCTTCTCCAGAGGGGCGTATCCATCTAATTTTAATTTGTGAAATCTTTCCCGCTGCATTGCGTTTTAGCTTACTTATTTTAAGTGTATTTCCCTTTTCCGAATGCGCTTCTTGCAAGGCCTCCAATTGGACATCTGTCATGGTATTGGTTATTAAAATGGGGGTTTTACCTATCATATGAAAGGGCACTTCTCCACTTCTTTTGATCACGATTTTCTTTTTCATTTTTGGAAGTATAGGTGACGGAGGTGGTGCTTGTGTAGAAGATTCGTTTTTTGGGGGTAAGGGTGCTTCTGGAGGTGCGGGTTCCTCTATTTTCTCAGAAGGTTTTTCTGGAACTTGTGCCACCGTTTTGGTATTGGCCAAGGTCATAAAAAGAAATAATAATTGAACTACGGCAAGGCATTTCACACCATGCCAAACGGGGGTTTGGGGTTTTTTCATCATGAGAATACGTTTTTTTAAAAAGGATTTATTAAAATTATGAACAGTCGATAAGGTTGGGGTTTGAAGCATCACAGAGAGCAAGGTTTTTTGATAACTTTTTGGTGAGTCAACAACAGCCATAGCCCCTTGATCTGCCATAAACTCTAGGTTTTGTTGCATGGCATTTTTGTATAAACGGAGCATTGGATTCCACCATAAAAAAACCAAAACCAATTGACAAAATAGAATATCTACATTATGCCATTGTTGGCTATGTATTTTTTCATGTGCTAAAATTTGATGCTTTTTATT
The DNA here is from genome assembly GCA_049609945.1 of Flavobacteriaceae bacterium. Classification (GTDB taxonomy): domain Bacteria; phylum Bacteroidota; class Bacteroidia; order Flavobacteriales; family Flavobacteriaceae; genus JADHMP01. Next base: position 11,224 of record JBMYZB010000035.1, on the reverse strand, counting down.
TTCATCTAATTTTTTTGGAAGAAATACCCAATGGAAAAAAGAAAAAGGAGCTATGGGTTTGTCAACCCATACCAGCTTTAATTCTTCTTGCTGAGTGGTTATATTTTTTAGTATCAAACGTTGAATGGAAGCACATTCCCACAAAAGCTTGACAAAAAAGAACAATGCTCCTGTTCCATAAATAATGCCCAACCAAAAGGAAGTGTCAATAATCGGACTGGAGACAAGACCCTCTTTCTTTATCGAGAACAAAACAGGCTCAGATGGTACCGTGTGTGCAACAAAGGTGTCCAAAACAACGTATTTATATAGAGGGAAAAGCGGCAATAGTAAAGCCACCAGTAGCCCTAACAGTAAGTAAGAACGTAAAATTTTAAACTGGGTTTCATTAGACAGCAAGAGCCAATAGACCACATAAAACAAAGAAAGTATGAGGGAAACCTTTAGTTGGTAAAGTAAAAAAGGGGGCATGATTTTTTATTTTTTTTCAATAAGAGCAATAATTTCTTTTAATTCTTCAACACTAATTTTTTCTTCACGTGCAAAAAAGGAAACTACATTTTTATATGAATCATTAAAATAATTGTTAATGGTATTCTGAAGATTTCGTTTTAAAAATACATCCCTTTCAATAATCGGGAAATATTGGTGTGTGTTTCCAAAAGCTTGATGAGATAAAAAGCCTTTTTCCTCTAATTTTCTAATGATCGTAGAAAGTGTGTTGTAATGGGGCTTGGGCAATGGCATTGCTGCCCTAACATCTTTAACATAAGCACGCTTTAATGTCCATAGCACCTGCATTACTTCTTCTTCTTTGTGGGTTAATTTGTTCATTTTCGGGTTTTGTTTGGTATGTAAAGATAGAAAAATATTTTAACTAACTACAAAAATAGTTGTTTAACTAAATATCTAGTTGTAAAGTTATCGTAAATTAATTCTAGAAGTTATCTCCTCCATAATTTCATCGAAAATGGTTACTTTCGCACTCTGTTTAGAAGAATGGATTTAGGGGTATGAAATATCCAGAATACAAAGGCTTAGATTTGCCTGCTGTAGCTAAAAAAGTGGAAGCCCATTGGGTGGCCAATAAAACCTTTGCCAAAAGCATCTCGCAACGGGAAGGATCCACCCCCTTTGTTTTTTTTGAAGGGCCACCTTCAGCCAATGGCAAACCAGGCATTCACCACGTAATGGCCCGCAGTATAAAAGACATTTTTTGCCGCTATAAAACCCAAAAAGGTTTTCAGGTACACCGCAAAGCCGGCTGGGATACTCACGGACTACCCGTAGAATTGGGTGTAGAAAAAGAATTGGGAATCACCAAAGAGGATATTGGAAAAACCATTAGTGTAGCAGATTATAACAAAGCCTGTAAAAAAGCGGTGATGCGTTACACCGATCTGTGGAACCAACTCACTCAAAAAATGGGCTATTGGGTGGATATGGACAATCCTTACATCACCTACACCTCCAAATATATTGAGAGCGTATGGTGGCTGCTCAAGCAAATGCACAATAAGGGCTTACTTTATAAAGGCTATACCATTCAACCCTATTCTCCTATGGCGGGCACGGGGCTCAGTTCCCACGAATTAAATCAACCCGGCACCTATCAAGACGTAACCGACACTACCATTACAGCACAATTCAAGGCCCTTGATAACAGTTTACCTCCCCAACTGAAAAAAGAATTGCCACTCTATTTATTGGCCTGGACCACCACCCCCTGGACGCTACCTTCTAACACCGCGCTCACCGTGGGTAAAAAAATTGACTATGTAGTCTTACAAACCTTCAATCAATACACCCTTGAACCTATACGAGTTGTTTTAGCTGAAGCCTTACTTTCTAAACAATTAGGAAAAAAATATAAGCTCGTAAAAAGCATTAGTGAACTTAATGAATTTGAGGCGGGACAAAAAGTTATTCCATACCTTATAGAAGCGCAATGCAAAGGAACTGACCTGCTGGGTATTCGTTATGAACAGCTTTGGAAAGCCGCACCCCTACCCATGCACCATCCTGAAGATGCTTTTCGGGTCATTAGAGGTGATTTTGTCACTACAGAAGACGGTACAGGAATTGTACATACCGCCCCCACTTTTGGTGCCGACGATGCTCAAGTGGCCAAAGAAGCTTCGCCCGAAGTACCAGCCCTTTTGGTGGAAGACGAGCAAGGGCATGCGGTGCCACTTGTGGATCTTAAAGGACGGTTTCGTAAAGAAATGGGTGCCTTGGCCGGAAAATATGTCAAAAACGAATATTATCCCGAGGGCAAAGCACCCGAAAAATCTGCCGATGTTGAAATTGCCATTAAACTGAAGGAAATCAACCGGGCTTTTAAAGTAGAAAAATATGAGCATTCCTACCCCAATTGTTGGCGAACAGACAAACCCATTTTATATTACCCGCTCGACTCTTGGTTTATTAAAGTGAGTGATCAAAAAGATCGGATGTTTGAATTAAATCAACAAATCAATTGGAAACCCAAAGCCACCGGTGAGGGGCGTTTTGGTAATTGGCTGGCACAAGCTAACGATTGGAATTTATCTCGCTCTCGCTTTTGGGGTATTCCATTACCCGTTTGGCGCTCGAAAACCAGAGACGAAACCAAAGTGATTGGCTCCATGGCAGAATTGATCGAAGAGATCAATAGAGCCGTAGCCCATGGCCACATGGAAAAAAACCCCTTTGCCCATTTTGTTGTGGGTGACAACAACCCAGCCAATTATGATGCTATTGATTTACACAAAAACACTGTAGATCAAATTGTATTGTGCAGCAGTAGCGGAGCCCCTATGCATCGTGAATCAGATTTGATTGACGTTTGGTTTGACTCCGGTGCCATGCCCTATGCTCAATGGCATTATCCCTTTGAAAACAAAGAGAAAATTGATCAAAATGAGCGTTATCCTGCCGATTATATTGCCGAAGGTGTGGATCAAACCCGGGGTTGGTTCTATACATTACACACCATTTCTTCTTTGGTTTTTGATCAAATTGCCTATAAAAATGTTGTTTCCAATGGTTTGGTTTTAGACAAAAAAGGCCAAAAAATGTCTAAACGCTTGGGCAATGCAGTTGACCCCTTCGAAACGCTCGCACAATATGGCCCCGATGCCACCCGGTGGTATATGATTGCAAATGCCAATCCGTGGGATAATCTCAAATTTGATGTAGAAGGTATTGTTGAAGTGCAGCGCAAATTTTTTGGCACACTCTACAACACTTATTCTTTTTTTAGTCTTTATGCCAACATTGATGGTTTTATAAATCAAGAGCCTCTTATTCCAGTGGCCCAACGGGCTGAACTAGACCGTTGGATTTTATCGGAATTAAACAGCCTCATTCTTTTTGTAGAAGCCACCATGGACGATTATGAACCTACCAAAGCCTGTCGGGCTATTTCAGAATTTGTACAAGAAAAATTAAGCAATTGGTATGTTAGGTTAAACCGAAGACGGTTTTGGAAAGGAGAATATGGCCCAGATAAGATAGCGGCCTTTCAAACTCTCCAAAAATGCTTGCAAGTGGTAAGCCAACTGGCTGCACCTGTGGCTCCTTTTTATATGGATCAACTCTTTCAAGATGTGTGTTTAGATATGCAATCGGTACATCTATCCACTTTTCCAAATGCAGAAAAAGAATATATTAATCCTGACTTGGAAGCCCAGATCAACCGCGCAAGAAACCTCACTTCTTTAGCGTTATCACTACGCAAAAAAGCACAAATAAAAGTGCGACAACCCCTTCAAAAATTAGTTGTCCCAGTCAAAAATGAAAGTGAAAGAGCCCAAGTAGAAAATATTGAAGAACAACTCAAACTCGAAATCAATGTGAAAGAAGTTGAGGTGTTAGACAATGCTGATGCACTTTTAGTAAAAGAGATTAAACCCAATTTTAAAGTTTTAGGGCCCAAATACGGCAAAGCTATGGGAGCCATAGCACAAGTCATCAAAACCTTGACAACCGAGCAGATCAAAAGGCTGGATGAAAATCAATCGATCGATCTGCAAATCAATGAAAAAAATATTACTTTAGAGCCCGCTGATATTGAAATATCGTTTAAAGATATTCAGGGTTGGCAGGTGGCACAAGGCCATGGCCTCACTATTGCGCTAGATATTTCACTCAATGAAAGTTTGGTGCAAGAGGGCCACGCTAGAGAATTAGTGAATCGGATACAAAACCTGAGAAAAGACCAAGGTTTGGAGGTTACAGATACGATTTCCATTGTGTTGACCTTCCAAAACGAATTGGAAGCCGCTGTGGAAAACAATAAAGCCTACATCCTTGCCGAAACCTTAGGGGTTTCTCTGAACTTTGTGACACAAGTTAAAGAGGGTGTCCTGCTAGAATTTGACCATATTAAAACAACCATTAAAATAGAAAAGATTGAATCATGAATACTGAACCAAAAACCCGTTATTCTGATGCAGAATTAGAAGATTTCAAAACCTTAATTGAAGAAAAAATCAAAAAAGCCCAAGCCGATTTGGAACTGCTGAGAAGTGCCTATATGAACGATGGTAATAATGGTACTGATGATACCGCTCCCACTTTTAAAGCTTTTGAAGAAGGTTCCGAAACCATGTCTAAGGAGGCCAATACGCAACTGGCGATTAGACAAGAAAAATTTATTCGTGATTTAAAAAATGCCTTGATGCGTATAAAAAATAAAACCTACGGTATTTGCCGGGTCACTGGGAAATTGATTGATAAAAAAAGACTCTTTTTAGTACCACACGCAACTTTGAGCATTGAAGCTAAAAACCTTCAGAAATAAGTTTTTCTCCCTTTTTTTTGGAGGCCTTTGCTGTTGGTTTCTAAGCGCACAAAAAGTGTTAGAAAAGGAATTCAGCCTTTCTCCCGATAGCATAGTAGAGCTCTCTTTTCCTTGGTCAGATCAAATTATTTATCAAGGGCTAGAAACACAACAAAAACTCAAAATCAGCTATCGAACAGAGGGTGAATATCAAGACCAAACCCATTTAAGCATAAAGAAATCGGGAACACTACTGCAAATTGAAGAACAATTTTTTCCTCTTTTTTCACCACCAAATGACAAACTCAGCGCCCATAAAAATATTGTTTCCCGTGTACAAATATATGCCCCCACCTCAACCCCTGTTTTACTTGAATCTCAAGATGCAACTGTTATAGTAAAAGGATTGGTTTCTGAGATGGAATTATTTATAGAAAACGGCCACTGTTTGTGGGACGCTCGCTTAACAAAAGGGAACATTCAAACGGTGAATGCTTCTGTGGAAATACGCCCTCTAAACATTTGTGTTTTGGCCTCTAGCAAAAATGGATTGGTGCGGACCTTACCACTGCAAGAAAAAATACCCCATTTGATTGTACGTTCGATAAATGGTGATATTTTGCAACGCTAAACGCTATATTTTTTATTTTAGCAACTCATGCAAAATTCCTAAGCACTGGAACAAAAAAAGACGTTATCGTTGTTTTGGTCTCTCATTATTATCTTGGGGGTCCTTCTTGTTGATCAAGGAAGTAAAATATACATAAAGCTGCACTTTCCACTCACACTCTATGGGGACCAAGCTATTGTAGATTGGGGCTTTTTTAAGTTATTGTTTGTAGAAAATAAGGGTATGGCCATGGGAACCAAACTCAATGATTTATTGCCTTTTTTAAGTGATAAGACAGCCAAATTGATTTTAACCTTAGTGCGTTTAGTGGCCATTGTAGCTATAGGTTACTGGTTATGGGACAATTTAAAAAAGCAACGCTCTAAAATATTCCTTTGGGCCTTATGTCTCATCTTTGCTGGTGCACTTGGCAACATTATCGACTCGGTTTTTTACGGCCTTCTTTTTTCAGACAGCTTTGGACAAGTGGCCACATTTTTACCCGAAGAGGGCTATGCACCCCTTTTCTTTGGACATGTGGTAGATATGCTTCAATTTCCTTTAGTCACTTGGATTTGGCCAGAATGGTTCCCTTTTGTTGGAGGCCAATCTTATACCTTTTTTCAATACATCTTCAACGTTGCAGACACTGCCATTAGTACTGGTGTAGGGTTATTGATTGTATTCAATAAGAAAATTTTTAACCCCTCTGAAAATTAAAACGAATAAATTTTTGAGGGTGTAACGACATAGTCTAGGGGAATATCCGTTTTTTCTATGCCTTCAATTTCTGGGATGGGAGCGAAAAAAGAAAGCCCAATTTTGCAAGTGGTTTTGGGACATTCTGCTAAAAAAGAATCATAAAAGCCTTTTCCATAGCCCACGCGATGGCCCTTTTTATCAAAAGCCAACAGGGGTACAAAAACAACCTCCAGTTGGGCTGGAGTTATAGGAATACCTTGCTGCGGCTCGGCAATACCCCAAGTGTTTTCTTTGAGCAAAGTGTCATCGGTTAAAAGAAAATGTGATAGGGTTTTCCCCTCCACTTTAGGCAACACCACTTGTTTATCTCTACCTTGCAAAAGGGTTAACAAGGGGTGTGTATCCACCTCTTTTTGACGTTGTATGGACATAAAAAGATGGAAAATGGATTTGTCCCACAATGGAAGAGACAAGCACTGTTGCGCCAGGGCTAAACTGCCTGCGGCATGTGCCTCATTGGCAAGTGCTTTTCGCTTGTTTAAATAATACGTTCTGAGTACTTTTTTGCTTGGCTGCATAGCGCAAATATCCAAAATTAATTGCATAAAAAAAGAAGCTGCGTTTTAATAGCGAAGAGAAATCAATACCTTCGTGTTTATGGAAACAGCACCGGTAGACATACAGTTAAAAAGTTTGCCTGAAGTGGCGGGAGTCTATCAATATTTTGACAAAAACGGCAAAATGTTGTATGTGGGCAAGGCCAAAAACCTAAAAAAAAGAGTGGGATCCTATTTCACTAAAACGCACGCAAACCGCAGAACAGCTGTTTTAGTAAAGCAAATTAAACATATTGAACACATTGTGGTACAAACCGAAATGGATGCCCTTTTGTTGGAAAACAGTTTGATTAAAGAACATCAGCCCCGCTATAATGTAATGCTGAAAGACGACAAAACCTATCCGTGGATCTGCATTAAAAACGAAGCCTTTCCTCGAGTATTCACCACTCGAAAAGTAATTCGTGATGGGTCAGACTATTTTGGCCCTTACACCAGTATGAAAACCGTACGCACCTTATTAAACCTGATAAAAAGCTTATATCCCTTACGGAGTTGTAGCTATGATTTAAGGGAGGACAAAATTAAAGCTAAAAAATTCAAGGTGTGTTTAGATTATCACTTGGGAAATTGTTTAGGCCCTTGTGAAGCCAAACTAGATCAATCGGTTTATGATGCTAATATTAAAGCTATCCGGCAAATCATTAAAGGTGACTTTAAAGCCTCTTTAACGGCCTTTGAAAACCAAATGAAAAGGTATGCCGAAGCTCTCGCCTTTGAAAAGGCTCAACAAATCAAAGAGAAAATTAATATTCTCAAAAATTACCAAGCCAAATCTACAGTAGTAAACCCCAAAATTAACAATGCCGATGTGTTTGCCCTTTTTTCGGATGAATCACACGCCTACATTAACTATCTGCAAATTGCCCACGGAGCCATTGTGCGGTCACACACCATGGAATTGAAAAAAAAATTAGAGGAAACCGACAAACAATTGTTGCGCTTGGCCATAGTAGAATTGCAACAGCGTTTTAAAAGTTCGGCCAATGAAATTTACTGTTCACATGACATTCATTTAGACGCTTCTTTCAAGATTCTTGTACCTCAACAAGGAGATAAGAAAAAGCTTGTTGATTTATCTCTTCAAAATGCCAAGTTTTATCGCATTGAACAGTTCAAACAAATGAAAATTGTTGATCCCGAGCGCCACGTTAAACGAATAATGAGCCAAATGCAAGCAGACCTCAGGTTGTCTGCTCCACCATACCACATTGAGTGTTTTGATAATTCTAATTTACAAGGCTCCAACCCTGTGGCAGCTTGTGTGGTGTTTAAAAATGGAAAGCCCAGCAAAAAAGAATACCGCCATTTTAACATTAAATCTGTGGCTGGCCCCAACGATTTTGCTTCTATGGAAGAGGTAGTTTTTAGACGTTACAAACGACTGTTAGAAGAAGGTGCATCGCTACCACAACTCATTGTGATTGATGGCGGCAAAGGACAACTTTCTTCAGCCCTAAAAAGTTTAGATCTGCTTGGGCTCAGAGGAAAAATAGCCATCATTGGCATTGCCAAACGCTTAGAAGAGATCTTTTTCCCAGAAGACCCCATTCCATTATACATTGATAAAAAGTCGGAAAGCTTAAAAATCATTCAGCGGGCTCGAGATGAAGCCCACCGTTTTGGGATTCGTTTTCACCGCAACAAACGAAGCAAAGGTGGCTTACAATCGCAAATGGATAAGCTTCCAGGTGTTGGTCCGGCCACACGAGCTCAATTATTGAAGGAGTTTAAATCTTTAAAACGGATCAAGACGGCTTCAGAAGAAGAAATAACAACTCTTTTTGGCCCATCAAAGGGAAAGAAAATTTATGCCTCGTTAAAGCTTTTGGACTCCTAAATTATCTGTTTTTAATTAAACTTTAACGGCAACCAAAAGGTGAATGTTTATTTTTGTGTTATGATTAAGAAAGGAATTTTTGTGTGTTTAGTTTTTCTCCTCAGTGCCTTTGCGCCCCAACAAGGAGAAAAAGAAGCTCAGCCTATAGCCCCATTTAAAGACGGAGAATGGTTTGAATTTCGAATTCACTATGGCATTTTTAATGCCAGTTATGCCAGTCTCTCTTTGCAAAAAGAGAGACTGGGCGGAAAAGAGGTGTTTCACGCCAAAGGATATGGATACACCACCGGACTGGCACGTTGGTTTTTTAAAGTAGAAGACCACTATGAAACCTATTTTGATGCACAAAACGGCCGCCCTTATAAATTTATCCGAAACATAGATGAAGGGGGCTATACTAAAAACCTCGAAATTCTTTTTGATCACAATAAACTAATGGCTCAAATCAACGACAAAAAGAAAAAAGAACAGTTTGAAGTGCCTTTTGAAAACAATGCCCAAGACTTATTGTCTTGTTTTTATTATCTCCGCCATTTCTATCCCGAAAACGAGATTGCCGAAAACGAAAGTTTTAGCATCAATATGTTCTTTGATCAAGAAAATTATGTGTTTCAACTTAAATTTTTAGGGAGAGAAGCCATAGACACCAAGTTTGGGAAAGTGCCCTGTCTAAAATTTCGGCCCATTGTACAATCGGGGCGAGTGTTTAAGGAACAAGAAAGTGTTACGCTATGGGTCTCAGATGATAAAAATAAAATTCCCATGAGAATTCAGGCCGACATTCTTGTGGGATCAATTAAAGCTGACCTTGAGAACTTTAAAAATTTAAAGTATCCTTTTAATGTTTTGATAGAACCTTAGGCAAATCACTAATAAATTCGTTTAAAACTTTTTTGTAATTGCGTTTCATAAAAAGAATGCTATTACGAAATTTGAAAAATTCTAAAACTGAAGATGCGCATATTTTTGTTGCTTGTTGTAACACTCCTTTTATGGGGTTGTGGAGATGCCCCACAAACCCCAACAAACTCATTAGATTTGGAGAAAACTACGCCAAGCATTAGTCCGCAATTGCAATTTGGTTTAGATCTTAATCAATTTGAATCCACCACAAAGAAAATAAAACGAGGGGACACTTTTGGCTCCATTTTAGAGGCAAACGGCATTGACTATCCACAAGTTCACGCCATTGTCTCAGCCATTAAAGACAGTGTTAATATTCGAAAATTACAACTCCATAAACCGTATACTCTCTTCTTTTCTAAAGACAGCCTAAAACAGTTGGCCTATTTTGTGTATCATCCCAATGTTGAAAGCTATACCCTTGTACACCTAAGGGATAGCCTTTATGGAAGAAAAGTATCTAAAGCAATTAATATTAGAGAAATGGAAGCTGTGGGAACCATTAATTCTTCGCTTTATGAAACCATGAAAGCCATTGGCGTGAATGATGCCCTCACCTATTATATGGCTGATGTATATGCCTGGACAATAGATTTTTCCAGACTTTATCCTGGCGATCGATTTAAAGTGATTTATGAAGAACGTTTTGTGAATGACACGCTATCTGTGGGCATCAACAAAGTGAAAGCCGCCTATTTTGAACATCAAGGCAAACCCTTTTACGCCTTTGAATTTGAATCAGACCCAGAAAAAGGAATTATCGACTATTTTGACGATCAAGCCAAAAACCTAAGACGTGCTTTTTTAAAAGCCCCGGTTAAGTTTAGTCGCATCTCTTCACGCTATAACTTAAGACGACGCATTGCTTATTATGGCAACCGTGTGCGCCCCCACAAAGGAACTGATTTTGCCGCTAATGTAGGCACCCCCATTTTAGCGACTGCCAAAGGAGTAGTGGTTAAATCGTCTTACAGCAAAGGCAATGGCAATTATGTGACTGTTCGACACAACGAAACCTATAGCACACAATATTTGCACATGAAAAAAAGAAAAGTGCGTAAGGGCCAAAAGGTAGCCCAAGGAGATGTTATTGGTTGGGTGGGTATGACCGGCAATACCTCCGGCCCTCATGTTTGCTATCGCTTTTGGAAAAACGGAAAACAAGTTGACCCTTTCAAACAAAAACTCCCCGAAGCCAAACCCATTTCACCAGCCTTAAAAGCTAAATTTATGGTAGCCATGCAATCCGTAAAGGAGCAATTAGATTGTATTACCTTTGAAGACAATACCATCACAAACCAAACCATCACCTATCATAAAAATCCATTGAATGACACTTTCTAACCAGCACCCAAGAAAGTTGCCTGCTTGGCAAAAATTGGAGCAACATTTTAAAACAATAGAACAGCTAACTATTGCAGATCACTTTGCTGCCAACACCAAGCACTATCAACAAATGCAATGGCAATGGAAAGACTTTTTTGTTGATCTCTCAAAAAATAGGTGGAATCAAGAAACCCTTGAACTGCTTTTAGACTTGGCCAAAGAAGCTCAACTAACCCAAGCCATTGAAGCTTATTTTGGTGGCAGTGCCATTAACCAAACTGAAAGCCGTGCTGTGTTGCACACCGCTTTGCGCCAAAAAGAAAAACAACCTATTGCCGTTGAGGGTAAGAACATTCTGCCTGATGTTGAAGCCGCAAAAGAAAAAATGTATGCTTTTTCAGAGGCAGTCATTTCAGGCCAATGGAAAGGCTACAGTGGTAAACCCATCACCCATGTTGTGA
>JBMYZB010000034.1:0-14167 GCA_049609945.1 Flavobacteriaceae bacterium | reverse complement strand
CGCTCACTGCCATTTCAGAATTTGGCCCCCAACAATGGACTAGTTTAATTATGGCTAACAGTGGAGCACAACCCATGGTTATTTTAGCTTTAATTACCGGACTGATGGCTGTAGGTCGTTATTTTGGTGGTGATATGGTACACCGCCTAGATCAAACAGGAGTGCTTTTAGGCTCGGCGGTTTTGGCTGCCATTGGTATTTTCTTGTTCAGCACGCAAACTGGAAGTATGACGTATGTGGCTGCTATTTTCTTTGCTTTAGGGATTTGTTATTTCTGGCCCAACATGATTGGTTTTGTGGCCGAAAAAATTCCTGCAAGTGGGGCTTTAGGCATGTCTATTGTGGGTGGCATGGGTATGTTCTCGACCTCTATTTTTCAACCCATTATTGGCGGGTGGATAGACAGTTCGCGAGAGGCCCAAAGTGCTATGGGATTAACTGGTGAAGCCCTCGAATTGGCTGCTGGGCAGCAAACCCTCACCTACATGATCAGTTTTCCAGGCATCTTGATTGTCTTATTTACCATCTTATATTTTTGGCAAAAAAAGGCACAGCCCGCAGCAGCATAAGCAGAGTTGTATTTAAATATAACTAAGCCACCCCTTGCGGTGGCTTTTTGCTAATAGGTAGTAAGTAAAAGTACATCCCTTAAACAGGCCATCATTATAACTTATTGCTTTTGCCTTGCCTTCGTCAGGCAAGTGTTGCCTAATAACGATTAGACGATAACAATTAACCCTAAAACGGTTTCCTATCTACTACTGCATCAACGCCTCAATTTCCTCAGGTTCAATAGGAATATTTTCCATCAGGTTTTTGGGGGTGCCACTGGCTTGGATCACCACATCATCTTCTAAACGCACGCCAAACCCCTCTTCAGGAATATAAATGCCAGGCTCAACTGTAAAGACCATTTGGGCTTGCATGGGTAAATGCAGCAAACCATAGTCGTGTGTGTCTAATCCCATGTGGTGGGAAGTGCCGTGCATAAAATATTTTTTATAGGCGGGTTGCTCTGCACTTTCATTTTGAACATCGGCTTTATCTAAAAGTTTCAACCCCAACAACTCAGCCGTCATGATCTTGCCCACTTCTTTGTGGTATTCTTTCCAGAGTGTGCCAGGCAACAACAATTTTGTTGCCTCCTCTTTAACACGCAACACGGCCTTATACACTTCCTTTTGACGGTCCGAAAACACGCCTGAAACCGGAATGGTGCGGGTGAGGTCGCTAGAATAATTACCATATTCTGCGGCCACGTCTAGCAGGAGGAGGTCACCGGCGGCACATTGTTGATTATTTTCTGTGTAGTGCAACACATTGTTGTTATTGCCCGAAGCAATAATGGGTTCATAAGCAAAACCTTTGGAGCGGTGTTTAATAAACTCATGTATCAATTCGGCTTCAATTTCATATTCCCACACGCTGGGCTTCACAACATTTAAAATGCGTCGAATTCCCTTTTCGGTAATGTCACAAGCCTTTTGAATTTGTGCAATTTCTTCTGGGGCTTTTACCGCTCGAAGTTGTTGCAAAATAGGATTGCTTTTGGCCACGCCGTGGGCAGGATAGGTTTTTTTGCACCAAGCAATAAATCGATCTTCGCGGGTTTGAGTTTCTACATTTTGACGGTAGTGTTCATTAGTATTCAGATAGAAACAATCACAGTGGGTGCTCAATTCTTGAAAAACTCGCTCAAAGGCAGAAAGCCAATATACTGTTTTGATGCCACTGAGTTTTGTGGCTGCTTTTTGGGTGAGTTTGGCACCCTCCCATACAGCAATGTGAGCGTTGGTTTCTTTAACAAACAAAATTTCTCTGTGGGATTCATCAACCGCATCTGGAAAAAGTACCAAAATAGTTTCCTCTTGGTCAATACCTGTGAGATAAAAAATATCACGGTGCTGGGCAAAGGGTAGTATGCTGTCTGCACTTACCGGATAAATATCATTAGAGTTAAAAATGGCCACACTTTTGGGCTGCATGGCGGCGGCAAAAGCTTTTCTGTTATTTTGATAAAAGGTAGCGGGAAGAGGATCGTAACGCATGGGTTTTATTTTGACGGTTGATTGAGGTTTAGATGCCTAAAAGGCAGTGATTTTAGGTAAAGATATTCAAAAAATGAGCAATATATCAAACTGTTCAATTCTTTGTGAATTCTAAGATAAAAATGGATTTGCAGTTTGTCAGAAGCGCTTTATGGCTTAAATTTGTAATATCAATTTGAATTTAATATGAGTACTACATCCAGCTCCATAGGCCGAAAAGTAGCCATGGCACTTTCCGGATTGTTTTTAATTCTCTTTCTCACCCAACACTTTGTGATTAATATCACCTCCGTTTTTAGTCCCAAAACTTTTAATGTCCTTTCCCATTTTATGGGCAATAATGCGGTGGTGCAGTTTTTATTGCAACCCCTTTTAATTGCTGGAGTGCTCTTTCATTTTTTAATGGGGTTTGTGTTGGAAGCGCAAAACAGAAATGCACGGGCATCAAAGTATGGAAGCTACAATGGGGCTGCCAATGCCAGTTGGGTGTCTCGCAATATGTTGCTCTCCGGAGCAGTGGTGCTTTCTTTTTTAGGGCTGCACTTTTATGACTTTTGGATTCCGGAAATGAATTATAAATACATTGAGGCTTTGCCTTTAAACCCCGATCGTTATTATGAAGAAACAGTACATAAATTTGAAAATCCCATTCGCGTTGGACTTTATGTGCTTTCTTTTGCCTTTTTAGCCTTGCACCTATCTCACGGATTTCAATCCTCTTTTCAGTCCATAGGCTTTAATAATAAATATTCCAAAGCCATCAAAGGATTTACCAAGGCTTTTGCTTTTGGTATTCCGTTAGGTTTTGTTTTCATTGCATTATATCATCATTTAACCGCATTTTAATATGGCGTTAGATTCAAAAATTCCCTCCGGTTCTTTAGCTGAAAAGTGGACCAAACACAAAAGCAACATTAATTTGGTGAGTCCAGCCAACAAACGCTTGATAGACGTTATTGTGGTTGGCACCGGTTTGGCTGGAGCCTCTGCTTCTGCCACCTTGGCCGAGTTGGGCTACAATGTAAAAACTTTTTGTTTTCAAGACTCACCCAGACGGGCACACTCCATTGCCGCACAAGGAGGTATTAATGCTGCTAAAAATTATCAAGGTGATGGCGATTCAACCTATCGCTTGTTTTATGACACCATAAAAGGAGGTGATTATCGATCAAGAGAAGCCAATGTGTATCGATTGGCAGAAGTTTCAGCCAACATTATTGACCAGTGTGTTGCTCAAGGCGTGCCTTTTGCCCGTGATTATGGAGGTTTGTTAGACAACCGCTCTTTTGGGGGTGTGTTGGTTTCTCGCACCTTTTATGCCAAAGGTCAAACCGGACAACAGTTGCTTTTAGGAGCCTATTCAGCTATGAATCGTCAAATTGGCCGCGGTAAAATTAAAATGTTTAACCGTCATGAAATGATGGATTTAGTAATAGTGGGCGGTAAAGCCCGCGGAATTATAGCCCGAAATTTGGTGAGTGGAAAGCTGGAACGCCACGCTGCCCACGCCGTAGTGATTGCTTCTGGTGGCTATGGCAACGTGTTTTTTCTTTCAACCAACGCCATGGGTAGCAATGTGTCTGCCGCATGGAAAGTTCACAAAAAGGGAGCTCATTTTGCCAACCCCTGTTTTACGCAAATTCACCCCACCTGTATTCCGGTTTCCGGAGATCATCAATCCAAATTGACCTTGATGTCTGAGTCACTTCGAAATGATGGCCGCATTTGGGTGCCCAAAAAATTGGAGGATGTTCAAGCCATTCGTGAAGGTACACTCAAACCTATCGATTTGGCAGAAGAAGACCGTGATTATTATTTGGAGCGACGCTATCCCGCTTTCGGAAACTTGGTGCCACGGGATGTGGCTTCCCGAGCTGCCAAAGAGCGTTGTGACCAAGGTTTTGGAGTAAACAAAACAGGAGAGGCTGTTTTCTTAGATTTTGCAGCAGCCATTATTCGCTACGGTAAAGAAAAAGCCCATGTAAAAGGTCTGGATGAAAACGATGCGGCCTTAGTTAAAAAATTAGGGCAAGAGGTGATCCGAGCCAAATATGGTAACCTATTTCAGATGTATGAAAAAATTGTGGATCAAAACCCCTATGAAACACCCATGATGATTTATCCCGCTGTTCATTACACCATGGGTGGTGTTTGGGTTGATTATAATTTAATGACTACTGTGCCCGGCTGTTATGCCATTGGAGAGGCTAATTTCTCTGACCATGGTGCCAACCGCCTTGGTGCCTCAGCACTTATGCAAGGCTTGGCGGACGGCTATTTTGTCTTGCCTTACACCATTGGCGATTATTTGTCTAACGATATACGTACGGGATCCATTGATATCAATTTACCCGAATTTGAACAGGCAGAGGCTGAGGTGCAGGAACAATTAGAAAAATTCCTCAACACCAAAGGAAAAAATTCGGTAGATTATTACCACAAGAAATTAGGGAAAATTATGTGGGATAAATGTGGTATGTCACGAAATGCAAAAGGACTTAAAGAAGCCATTAAAGAGATTAAAGCATTGCGTGAAGATTTCCATAAAAACGTTAATGTACCTGGCACACTAGATGAATTTAATCAACAACTGGCTAAAGCCGGTAGGTTAGCAGACTTTTTAGAATTGGGTGAGCTTTTTGCTAAAGATGCTTTGGAGCGCACCGAATCTTGTGGGGGTCACTTTAGAGAAGAATCCCAAACTCCAGAAGGAGAAGCTTTGAGAGACGATGCCAACTTTACCTTTGTTTCGGCATGGGAATATCAAGGTGAACCCGCCGAAGCAAAACTCCATAAGGAGGCCTTGAATTATGAAGAAATTGAAGTAAAAACAAGATCCTATAAATAGCACTTTGGAGAACAGCTAAAGACCGAAAGAAAAAGACAATGGTTATGGATCCTATAAATCAAAATAGTAAACATTTTTAAAAAAATGGGTAACAGAAAAGCCTATTTTCTTAAAACTAAAAAAAGGGAAATATGAAATTGACATTAAAAATATGGCGTCAGGCCAATGCAACAGCTGCAGGAAAGTTTGAGACCTATCCAATGGAAAATGTGTCTCCCGATATGTCTTTTTTAGAAATGATGGACGTACTCAATGAACAACTCATGGCACAAGGCATTGATCCAGTGGCCTTTGACCACGACTGTAGAGAGGGCATTTGCGGTATGTGTTCTATGTTTATCAATGGTGAAGCCCATGGCCCCGATCGTTTAGTGACTACTTGTCAGTTGCACATGCGCAAATTTAAAGATGGTGAAACCATCACCATAGAACCTTTTAGAGCCAAGGCTTTTCCTGTCATTAAAGATTTGGCCGTTGATCGTTCTTCCTTTGACCGTATTCAACAAGCTGGTGGCTTTGTGAGTGTCAATACCTCTGGTAATACGCAAGATGCCAATGCCATTCCTATAGACAAACACGATGCCGACAAAGCTTTTGACGCCGCCACCTGTATTGGGTGCGGTGCCTGCGTGGCCACTTGTAAAAATGCTTCTGCCATGTTGTTTGTTTCGGCTAAAGTGTCTCAATATGCTTTGTTACCCCAAGGGAAGGTTGAAGCCACCGACCGAGTGCTGAATATGGTCAAACAAATGGATGAAGAAGGCTTTGGAAATTGTACCAACACAGGGGCATGTGAAGTGGAATGTCCAAAGGGAATTTCCTTAGAAAACATCGCTCGAATGAATCGAGAGTATCTTACAGCTAGTTTAAAAGGCTAACCTGCAGAAGTCATCTAAAAACCAAACATTGAATTAGGATATTGATAGTTCTTTATAATTAGCTATAGCCGCGCAACAGCCCAATTCAAGCAATTCGCTTTTTGAAAACATAGTGGCCACGCCCACCACAGTCATGCCGGCGGCATGTGCGGCAGCAATACCAGAGCGGGTATCTTCAAACACCAAACAACTTTCTGGTGACACCTTCAGCTTCTGAGCTGCAGTTAAAAAAATTTCGGGGTGGGGTTTACCCTGGGTAACTTCATGGCCACCGGTGGTAGAATGAAAATAGGGATGGAGTTGCAGCGCGTCAAAAATAAAATCAATATTGTATTGATCGCCCATGGTGGCCACACCCATTGGTATTTTATCTTTCACAGCTTGATTTAAAAAAGCCTCTAATCCTGAGATGGATGCTACATTAGAGGCATATAATTCTCGATAGCGTTGCTCTTTATAAGCACCTATTTCGCTCAGTTTTTTTTGGTCTGTAATATGGGGAAAAAGGCGTCCCATAATTTCTACTAAAGAGCCTTTGTGATAGTAGGAATCAAATCTATCATAGGTGAGATCCAATTGATGTAACGCAAAAAAATCAATCCATGATTGTTTGTGGTAGTCCATATTGTCGACCAAGGTGCCGTCCATATCAAAAAGAAGGGCTTTTTTGTCAAATCGTTGCAAGAAAGGGTTATTTTTGGAATTCATTGAAGCAGATAATGGACAAAGATAGACAAGATCAAATAACTTTGGCCATGTTCCAAACTGATCCGGTTTGGCAAGAACCCGAAGCCAACAGAGCAAAGCTCACTCCGCAAATTATGACGATGGCTGAAACAGCCGATATAATTTTGTTGCCTGAAATGTTTACCACGGGTTTTTCTATGGCTCCGAGTAAATTGGCAGAACCCATGAACGGCAGCACAGTGCAATGGATGCAAGCCTTGGCCAATGAATACCAAACCGTATTGGCAGGGAGTATAATTATTGAAGAAAATGGATCGTTTTTCAATCGCTTTTTGTGGGTAACACCACACTGTGCAGTGACATATTATGATAAAAGACACGGCTTTACGTTAGCTGGAGAACATTTAAAATATTCGGCCGGAAAAACAGATGGTATTGTGCACTATAAGGGCTGGAAAATCTGTCTTAGGATTTGCTATGACCTGCGTTTTCCAGTCTGGTGTCGCAACACCCAAAACTATGATTTACTCTTATTTGTGGCCAACTGGCCCAATGCCCGATTGCAAGCTTGGGATGCCTTGCTAAAGGCACGTGCCATTGAAAACATGACCTATTGTTGTGGCGTTAATATTGTGGGAGAAGATCCCAAAGGCAATCAATACAAAGGCCATTCTGCTGCCTATGATGCCTTGGGAAATAGCCTTACCGGGTCTTTTGTAGAAAAGGAAACTACTCTGAAGGTACGTCTAGATTTTCAGGAACAGCAAACACTTCGGACACGGTTCCGATTTTTAGAAGATCGAGATAATTTTGAGTTACGTTAAACGACTCATTCAAATCCCAATTAGCCCGCAGTTCTATTGACCGAGCACTGAGGGTGAGGGGATCTAGCAAATAAATTACCGGTTCTGGTTGTAAGCCTTTTAAATAATCACCTGTATCCCATTGTTTGTTTCCGTTCACGTCTTTGATTAAGCGTACATAATAACTCCCCGCATCCAAAAGGGGAAACTCATAAACCCCTGTTGTATTAGGAGTATCATAAAACCGTTTAACAACCAATGAATTATCTAACACCTGTAATATAAAAGGCTCCGGATCATCATACTTAAGGCGGATAAACAAGTTGCCGTAGTCTTCAATTTTTTTAGTAGCAATTTTAAAATTTAGGGTATCATTGGTGTTGCCCATAAAATCGATCAAGGCTTCTGGAAAAAGAGTAATGTTGTAATTGTCATTAGGAAGTACCTTAAAATCTAATGCAATACGATCAAAATTTTCGATTACCCTGAGACCCACAGCTAGGGGGATAGAATCTTTCCCAAAAATACTCACTTTGGTACTATCGGTTTTTATGATAGGGAGGTTAGACCCAATTAAGTAGGAGGTTGTTAAGGATAAATTTCCTTTGGTTTCTGCGCTCACCACCAAGGAGTCTGCCAGCGGTTCTTCTTGTTTTAAATATACTGTTTTGGTTAGAAGTGTGTCGCGCATGGGGAAACTAAATTGAAGGGAGTCTAAAGCCGGACCTTTAAACCAAAAATTTAGAGAATCGGCCATGCGGTTACGATTTACCAAATAGGTAAACTCTTTGGGTAAGGGTGTAACAATATCAAATTTCGGGTCTTCATATTCGCCATAATACCCTAAATAGACATGGTGATCGTTTACATAACTAGGGTCTGCCCAAGCAAAGGTTTGTTTTTCTTTGAATAAGTTGAGTGTTATCAAACTGTCGTTGGGGAGCGAAATGGGTGCTGATAAAAAACCAATTTTATCGGTGGCTTGATCAAACAAATAATTACTGCCCACATCTTGCAATGCAATGAGTTGATATTTTCCAGCCTTTAAATTTTTGAATTCAAATAGTAGGGTGTCTAAAGTATTGGTTACATAAAATGGTTTTTTAGTATAAATGGTGGAGTCGGTATAGGTGCTATCAATAGGATACAGTTGGAGGGAAACAAAACGCTCAGTATCTTTTTCAAACGCATCAAAAACACGTCCTTTTAACGTAAGTGAATCTATTTCTCTGCCCGTGGAAAATACATAGGTAAAATAGGGCAGCGGATTAGACTCGTTATAATCTACAATACTTTCACCAAAGTTAAATGTGTAGGTTGTGTTTTTTAATAAGCTATCTTTCAAAACGATAGTCACTTTTTTGGCGGCTCCTGTTTGAGGATAGACGGTATATTTATCCCGCTCTAAGGGGGGCGAAACAATCAATTGTTTGGAAAGGTCTTTTAGGCTAATATATTCATCAAAGGTTAACCGAATTTCAGATTTATCAAATTGAACGGTATTCAATTTAGGTGAGGCATTGATGAGTCTTGGAGGAATAGAATCTTGGGGTCCTCCGGTGGGGTTACCAGGCTTGGCGCATTGCACCAAGAGAGAGAGCATCAATAGCCAGCAAAAGGATAACGTCCATTTCATTGCTACAAAATAACACAATATTGTAGTTAGAACCTATATCCCACCACAGCAATACTTAATTTTATTTTGGCATGGCTTAAAAGCACCCGGGCACAGGCGTTTAGGGTGGCTCCAGTAGTTATCACATCATCTACCAACACAAAATGGCCGTGTTGTTCGGGCAACAGTATGCCGAGTTCAAATGCATTTTGAATGATCTTCCAGCGATTATTTTGGTTAGCTAAAGCAAGAGGTGGGGTATATATCGCCCGTCGAACCCACTGTGTATGCACAGGTTTTTGGAGGGTGATGCCCATTGCTTGGGCAATAACTTCAGCCTGATTATACCCCCGTTCTTGCTGCCGTTGAGGATGGAGAGGAACCGGAATAAGACCTGAGATAGGACCAAAATAAGAGCTTTGGAGCAGGGCATGTCCTAACCACTTACCCAAAAATTCTCCAATATGCCGCTGTTTTTTGTATTTCATTTGATGGATTAATTTGGCCAACACTCCTTCTTTTTGAAAATAGAAAAGTGCCCCGGCGTGATGCAGGGGTGTGAATAAATTAATTTGACTGTATAAGCTATTGTTTTGCTGCTCAAAATGATCAGTATAAGACAAGTTTAACAGACAACTTGTACAAATGTCTTTTTCACTAGGAGCTGAGAAAGTGCGGCAAGCCAAACAATTTCGTGGCAGAGCTAAATCTGCTAAACTTTGAACAATTTCAGAGTAAATTTTTTTCATGGAAAATTTTTGAGCAACCCTTAAAGATAGCAAAAAGCTTTATTTTTGCAGCATGAAAAATGCGACAGACCAGTTTAAAAAAGTTATCTCTCACGCCAAAGAATACGGTTTTATTTTTCCTTCTAGTGAAATTTACGACGGCTTAAGTGCTGTATATGATTACGGTCAAAATGGCGTGGCTTTAAAAAATAACATTCGAGAATATTGGTGGAAAGCCATGGTGCAATTAAACGATAATATTGTGGGCCTTGATGCCGCTATTTTTATGCATCCCACCACCTGGAAGGCCTCTGGCCATGTAGACGCCTTTAACGACCCCTTAATTGACAACAAAGATTCCAAAAAGCGCTATCGCGCTGATGTACTTATAGAAGAACATGTAGCTAAAATTGAAGCCAAAATTGACAAAGAAGTGGCCAAAGCCTCAAAACGTTTTGGTGAGGCCTTTGACAAAAAACAGTTTTTGGAAACGAATCCCCGTGTGTTGGGCTATCAAGAAAAAGCAAATACCATTCTTAAGCGTATGGGTAAAGCTTTGGAAGAAGAAAATTTGGACGACGTAAAGGCGCTTATTGAAGAATTAGAAATCAGTTGTCCAGAATCCGGGTCACGCAATTGGACAGACGTAAAACAATTTAACCTCATGTTTGGCACCAAACTTGGCGCCAGTGCCGATTCGGCCATGGATTTATATCTACGCCCTGAAACTGCCCAAGGGATTTTTGTTAACTTTTTAAATGTTCAAAAAACAGGACGCATGAAATTGCCTTTTGGCATTGCCCAAACCGGAAAAGCATTTCGCAATGAAATTGTGGCTCGACAGTTCATTTTTAGAATGCGTGAATTTGAACAAATGGAAATGCAGTTTTTCATACCTCCTGGCAGTCAAAAAAAATGGTATGCTCATTGGAAAGAAAAACGCCTCCAATGGCATTTGGCCCTAGCTATGGGTGAGGATAATTATCGCTTTCACGATCATGATAAATTGGCCCACTATGCAGATGCCGCTTGTGATATCGAATTTAAATTTCCTTTTGGTTTTAAAGAATTGGAAGGTATTCACTCCCGCACGGATTTTGATTTAGGGAACCACCAAAAATACAGTGGTAAAAAATTACTCTATTTTGACCCAGAACGGAATGAAAATTACACACCCTATGTGTTAGAAACTTCAATCGGCCTAGATCGTATGTTTCTGGCGGTATTCTCTCGTGCCTTGAAAGAAGAAACCTTAGAAAACGATACCTCCCGAGTTGTCTTAAAACTTCCTCCTTTTTTGGCGCCCACCAAAGTGGCCGTGTTGCCCTTAGTAAAAAAAGATGGTCTGCCTGATGTGGCTCATAGCATTGTTAATGACCTCCAATGGGATTTTACTGTAGCATATGACGAAAAAGATGCTGTGGGTAGACGCTATAGAAGACAAGATGCCTTGGGAACACCTTATTGTATTACGGTAGATCATCAAACCTTGGAAGACCAAACCATCACTTTGCGCCACCGCGATACTATGGAGCAAACACGGGTGAAAATAGACACACTGAAAGCCTTATTGGAAGAGAAAGTGTCTATCACCTCCGTTTTAAAAAGACTCTAAAAACGTTTTTCCACAAAAAGACCATTGCTGGGATAGGCCTCAATTGCTAACTCGTTTTAATAACCCCTAGGTTTTTTTATCTTCGTAAAAAACAATCGTTGAAAATACTTTCATATAATGTGAATGGGATTAGGGCAGCACTTAATAAGGGTTTTGCCGACTGGCTGCAAGCCGCCGCCCCAGATGTGATCTGCATTCAAGAAACCAAAGCACTTAAGGAGCAAGTGGAGGTGGCCTTATTAGAACAGTTGGGCTATCATCACTATTGGTTTTCGGCTCAAAAAAAGGGGTATAGCGGTGTGGCCATTTTCACTAAAAACGAACCCCAACAAATTGTTTATGGCACTGGTATTGACGCTATGGATTACGAAGGACGAGTGATTCGCGCCGACTTTGAGCAGTGTTCCGTAATGAGCCTCTACTTGCCTTCTGGCACTAATATCGATCGTTTAGAGCATAAGTTTCGGTTTATGGATAATTTTCAAGCCTATGTAGATAATCTAAAAAAAGCATATCCCAACCTTATCATTTGTGGCGATTATAACATCTGCCACGAAGCTATAGATATCCATGATCCGGTGCGGAATAAAAATGTTTCAGGGTTTTTACCCGAAGAGCGTGCCTGGTTAGATCAATTTTTAAAACGAGGTTTTGTGGATAGTTTTCGCTTTCTCAATCCTCAACCGCATCAATACAGTTGGTGGAGTTATAGAGCCAATGCCCGAAACAACAACAAAGGGTGGCGCATTGACTATGCACTGGTGGCAGCATCCTTAAAAAATAATATTCACAGAGCCTATCACTTGCTTGAAGCCAAACATTCTGATCACTGTCCGGTGGGTCTCGAACTTAAATTTTAAAGCATGTTTAAAAAGATTATTTTTCTAATATCCATTTCTTTTTTTATGCAGGCCTGTGTTTCCTCACGGGTTTTTAATGATCTTGAGGAGCGCTATGCCAACCTGAAACTAGATTTTGAAACCCTTCAACAAAAGAAAGACAGTTTGAACCTAGCTACCTTACATTGGAACAGCCAAAGCGATTCTTTGGCGGCGGTGCTTCAAAAAACTCAAACAGCCCTAAACCGAGTGGAGCGATCATACCAACAACTACAAAAAAATTATGCTCTCTTGGAAAAAAGCAGTGACAGTTCTATCCAAAAGGCTATGTTAGAAAACACCAAATTATTACAAACTATACAAGAAAAACAACAGCAATTGGAGTTGCGTAGCCAGCGGGTCACAGAATTGGAATCGCTTATGGAAGCCCAAGAAATGGCGTTGAATTCATTAAAACAAAAACTTTCAGATGCCCTTTTAAATTTTGAAGGTAAGGGTCTCACGGTGGAACAGCGCAACGGCAAAGTGTATGTGTCTATGCAAAATAAACTTTTGTTTCGCTCTGGCCAATGGCAGGTAGGTAAGCAAGGTAAACAGGCCTTAAGACAGTTGGCTAAGGTGCTGGCAGAAAACCCCGACATTGCCGTGCTCATAGAAGGACATACAGACAATGTGCCCTATCAAGGAAAGGATCCGTTGGTTGGCAATTGGGATTTGTCAACCAAAAGAGCCACAGCCGTTGTAAATATTCTATTGGAGAATCAGGCTGTACTTCCACAAAATTTAACTGCCGCAGGACGCAGCGAATTCATACCCATTGGCCCCAATAGTTCAACCGAAGGAAGAGCTGCCAACCGACGCATCGAGGTGATCTTAAGCCCTAATTTAGACGAAATTTCAACTTTACTAAATACTTTTTAATAATGGAATATAAAGAACTTCCGGGCACAGGAATAGACGTTAGTAAAATTTGTCTCGGCACAATGACTTGGGGCAACCAAAACACAGAACCCGAAGGCCATGAACAAATGGATTATGCTGTTTCTAGAGGCATTAATTTTTTTGATACGGCAGAACTATATGCCGTGCCTCCTTCCAAAGAAACCCAAGGTGAAACGGAACGTATAATTGGTACTTGGTTTAAGAAAACAGGGAAGCGTAAAGAGATTGTTCTGGCTACTAAAATTGTGGGGCCAAGAGATTTTACTAAACACATAAGAACCGATTTAAGCTATTCTAAAAAAACTATAGATGAAGCTATTTACGGGAGTTTAAAACGCATGCAAACCGATTATATTGATCTTTATCAATTGCATTGGCCGGAGCGCCCCACTAATTTTTTTGGTGAGCGTGGCTATACCTACCAAAAGGGAGATGTGTGGGAAGAAAATTTTGAATTGGTTTTAGATGCTTTTCAAGAACATGTTAAAAGAGGAACGATTCGTTATGTGGGCTTATCAAATGAAACCCCTTGGGGCACAATGAGGTTTTTGCAGGCAGCAGGCGCTAACCGCCCCAAAATGATTACGGTTCAAAATCCCTATTCTTTGCTTAACCGATTACCTGAAATTGGATTGGCTGAAATTTGCCATCGAGAAAACGTGGGTCTTTTACCTTATTCTCCTCTTGCGTTTGGCACCCTAAGCGGAAAATATAGAAATGGAAACCTGCCATCAAAAAGCCGATTAGCACTTTTTCCACACTACGATCGATATAGCAGTGCACAGTGCCTCAATGCCATTGAGGCTTATTACCAACTGGCACAAAACCATGGACTTACCCTCACTGAAATGGCCTTGGCGTTTGTAAACGATCGTCCTTTTGTGACCAGCAATATTATTGGAGCCACCACAATTGCCCAACTCAAAGAGAATATCGATTCTGCTGCTGTAAAATTGTCAGACGAGGTACTAGAAGGTATAGACACCATTCAAGAGCAATATCCTAATCCAGCTCCATAATAATTAATTGATATTTAAGAGCCGTGTAGCATTATCATAATATATTTTTTCTAGCACCTCTTTTGAAAGCCCAAGACCTTTGGTGGGAAAGCTGTTCACTTTTAGAGAGTCTGAACTGCTCAAATACTCCCAAAGTATGGTGTAG
>JBMYZB010000033.1:0-14254 GCA_049609945.1 Flavobacteriaceae bacterium | reverse complement strand
TCCCAAGCCTTCGAAAGCTGGTATGCCAACTGTCCCGGTCTAAAAGTGGTGGTGCCTTCTAATCCTTATGATGCCAAAGGCTTACTCAAAGCAGCTATAAGAGACGAAGACCCTGTCATTTTTATGGAGTCTGAACAAATGTATGGTGACAAAGGCGAGGTGCCTGAGGGTGAATATATATTGCCAATTGGCGTGGCCGAGGTCAAAGAAAAAGGATCCGATGTAACCATCGTATCTTTTGGTAAAATTATTAAAGAAGCCTACAAAGCAGCAGAAACCCTAAAGAAAGATGGTGTGTCTTGTGAAATTATAGATTTGAGAACCTTACGCCCTTTGGATTACCAAACCATTTTTGAATCAGTTAAAAAAACCAACCGCTTAGTTATTTTAGAAGAAGCTTGGCCTTTTGGCAATGTAGCCACTGAAATTACGTATCAAGTACAACAACAAATTTTTGATTATTTAGATGCACCGGTTATTAAAATAAATACAGCCGATACACCAGCACCTTATTCTTCTGTTTTACTACAAGAATGGCTTCCCAATGCTGATGATGTTGTTAAGGCCGTTAAAAAAGTTTTATATCAAGACAACTAAACTCAATGGGCAGATTTTTCTAATCGGACTTGAATTCTTACATTTGCCACCCAATTTAAGAATGAAAAATATTTTTGTAACGTGAATACAATATACTTCCCTGTTGCCCTATCTCTGATAGGCTTGATATTTATGGTGTTTAAAGCCCTTTGGGTAAAAAAGCAAGAGGCTGGAAATGAAAAAATGCAAACCATTTCCAAAAATATAAAAGAAGGTGCACTTGCCTTTTTAAATGCAGAATACAGAATTTTAGCGGTATTTGTGGTGGTTGCTTCTGTGGCTTTGTTCTTTATTTCACGCGCCGTTGAAACTACTAGTGTTTTAATTATACCCGCCTTTGTTATGGGTGCTATTTTTTCTGGCCTAGCTGGAAATATTGGAATGAGAATTGCCACAGAATCTAATGCAAGAACCACACAGGCTGCTCGTGAAAGTTTGCCAAAAGCCTTGCAAATTTCTTTTGGCGGTGGCACCGTAATGGGACTTGGTGTAGCTGGTTTAGCTGTTTTAGGCCTCTCTCTTTTCTTCTGGTATTTTGTATTTCACTTTATGGATGGAAACGCTTCATTTTACGATGAAATGACAATTGTTCTGGAAGCTTTAGCTGGATTTTCACTTGGAGCAGAATCCATTGCACTCTTCGCTCGTGTGGGAGGTGGAATTTATACGAAGGCTGCCGATGTGGGTGCCGATTTGGTTGGTAAGGTAGAAGCTGGCATTCCAGAAGATGACCCTCGAAACCCGGCTACTATTGCAGATAATGTGGGAGATAATGTGGGTGATGTGGCTGGTATGGGTGCAGATCTTTTCGGGAGCTATGTGGCCACCGTTTTAGCTTCAATGGTTTTGGGAAATTACATTATAAAAGATATGGCTTTGGCCAATGGTGGTGTTTTTGAAGATGCTTTTGACGGCATGGGACCCATTCTTCTTCCGCTTATGATTGCCGGGGTAGGTATTGTGGCTTCCATCATAGGCACCTTTTTTATTCGTATTAGTAGTAATGATGCCAAAGAAGCGCAAGTGCAAAGGGCACTTAATGTTGGAAATCTATCATCCATTGGTATAACTGCCATTGCCACTTATTTTCTAGTAAATTACATGCTTCCTGAAACCATGAATGGCATTCAGTTTTTTGGTGAAGGAACCCAAAACATACCCAGTTTAAACGTATTCTATGCCACCTTAGTTGGTTTAGGGGTAGGTTATTTAATTTCTTTTTTTACAGAATATTACACCGCACTAGGTAAAAAACCAGTTTTAGAAATTGTTCAGAATTCATCTACTGGAGCTGCTACCAATATTATTGCGGGTCTGGCCACGGGTATGATTTCCACGTTCAGTTCTATAATTTTGTTTGCAATGGCTATCTGGGGATCCTATTTTTTAGCCGGATTTTATGGCGTGGCCATTGCCGCCTCCGCCATGATGGCCACCACAGCAATGCAATTAGCCATTGATGCCTTTGGCCCTATTGCCGATAATGCCGGTGGTGTTGCAGAAATGAGCGAATTACCTGCAGAGGTTCGAGAAAGAACCGATATATTAGACTCTGTTGGAAACACTACAGCCGCCGTTGGAAAAGGCTTTGCCATTGCCTCAGCGGCATTAACAGCTTTGGCTTTATTTGCTGCCTATGTCAACTTTACGGGTATTGATGGGATTAATATTTTTAAAGCCGATGTATTGGCGGCACTCTTTATTGGAGGAATGATCCCTGTTGTTTTTTCTGCCCTAGCCATGAAAGCTGTTGGGCGTGCCGCCATGGAGATGGTTGAAGAAGTACGCCGTCAATTTAGAGAAATTCCTGGCATTATGGAAGGAAAAGGAACTCCGGAATATGGAAAATGTGTTGATATTTCTACCAAGGCAGCGCTTCGTGAAATGTTACTACCTGGTTTACTTACCATTGTTACTCCTGTTCTCATAGGTTTTATAATGGGTGCTGAAGCCCTTGGAAGTTATATGGCTGGTGTTACTGTTTCTGGGGTGCTATGGGCCATTTTCCAAAATAACGCTGGTGGTGCATGGGACAATGCCAAAAAATCTTTTGAAGCCGGAGTAGAAATTAATGGCGAAATGACCTACAAAGGATCGGAATCGCACAAGGCAGCCGTAACGGGTGATACCGTTGGCGATCCGTTTAAAGACACCTCTGGCCCTTCCATGAATATTTTGATCAAGCTTACCTGTCTTGTTGGATTAGTAGTGGCGCCTATCTTAGGCAACCATAGTGAAGAGCATATGGCTAAGATTGAAAAAGCACAAGAAAAAATACCTTTCACCTTAACTCAAGAGAAAGAAGTTATAACAGTTAAAGACGAAAAAACAGTAGCTTATCTCAACGCAACAGCGGAGTAATAATTATCAAAAAAGGCCATTTATCTTGGCATCTACCTTTTCAATCACAACTCCAAGGTCTTCTTTGTTTTCCACAAAATCAAGATGATCTACATCAATAATGAGTAAATCGTCCGGATAGTTACTGATCCAAGCTTCGTAGCGTTCGTTCAAGCGGCTGAGGTAGTCAATACTAATAGAGTTCTCATAATGCCGCCCTCTTTTATGGATTTTGTGAACCAAATTTGGAATGGAACTCCGCAGGTAAATCAGTAAATCGGGCCCTTTAATCAAAGACTCCATCAATTCAAAGAGACCAATATAATTTTCAAAATCTCGTTGATTGAGCAAGCCCATGGCATTAAGATTGGGCGCAAAAATATGGGCGTCTTCATAAATGGTTCGATCTTGAATCACCACCCCCTTTTTCTGTTTAAATTGTAACAACTGTTGAAAACGACGGCGTAAAAAATAGATCTGTAAATTGAACGACCATCGTTCCATTTGGTCATAGAAATCATCCAAATAGGGATTGTCAATAACATCTTCATAGTGAGCCTCCCATTTAAAGTGTTTGGCCAACAATTCCGTTAAGCTGGTCTTTCCAGCACCAATATTTCCTGCAATAGCAATATGCATCTAAAAATAGAATAGCAACGCAAAATAAGTTTTTGTTAGATAAATCAATAATGTTTTAATTAATAATTTATCGCTAGCGGTAGAAAAAAAGGATTAATTTTTAATTATTAAAAAAAAATGTACTTTTGTACCACTAACGAGGAAGGATTTGACTGATTGCAACCTCGATAAAAAAATGCTAAAGCAGTGTTGCTTTAAATAAAATCCTTCCTGTAAAGCAACTTTTAAATGTCATATTTTTTTACTTCTGAATCGGTGAGTGAGGGTCACCCCGATAAAGTGTCTGATCAAATTAGCGACGCCCTTTTAGATCATTTTCTAGCTTTTGACTCTGACAGCAAGGTGGCTTGTGAAACCCTTGTTAGTACTGGGCAAGTGGTGCTTGCTGGTGAAGTCAAAAGCAATACCTATTTGGATGTACAACAAATTGCGCGAGACACCATCAACAAAATTGGCTACACCAAAGGCGCCTATCAATTTAGTGGCGACTCATGTGGCGTGATGTCATTAATCCACGAACAATCACAAGATATAAACCGTGGAGTGGATCGCACCGAAAAAGAAGCACAGGGAGCCGGAGATCAGGGAATAATGTTTGGTTATGCCACCAATGAAACGGATAATTACATTCCTCTAGCTCTTGATATTTCGCATAAAATTTTGATTGAATTGGCGGCTTTACGAAGAGAAAATAAGGAAATTACCTATTTACGTCCCGACGCCAAATCGCAAGTAACGATAGAATATGATGATAATAATAAGCCTAAACGCATTGACACCATCGTAGTTTCTACACAACACGACCCTTTTGATAAGGATGATGATAAGATGCTAGCTAAAATCAAAGACGACATCATTTCTGTCCTTATCCCAAGAGTGATTAAGCAATTACCCAAAGCCACACAGCAACTTTTTGGAAATGATATTGTATATCATGTAAATCCCACTGGTAAATTTGTGATTGGCGGCCCCCATGGGGATACGGGACTCACTGGGAGAAAAATTATTGTGGATACCTACGGTGGCAAAGGCGCTCACGGTGGAGGTGCATTTAGCGGAAAAGACCCTAGTAAAGTGGATCGAAGTGCGGCCTATGCTGCCAGACATATGGCCAAAAATCTTGTAGCAGCAGGTATTGCAGACGAGGTTTTGGTGCAACTTAGTTATGCCATTGGCGTGGTGGAACCCACTTCTATTGCCCTCAACACTTTTGGAACAGCTAATCTGCCCATGAACGATGCCGAAATTGCTTCACAAATAGCTCCAATTTTTGATATGCGCCCTTATGCTATTGAACAGCGTTTGAAATTGAGAAATCCAATTTATTTAGAAACCGCTGCTTATGGTCATATGGGTCGCACTCCTCAAACACTCACCAAAGTTTTTGAGTCCCCCTATAATGGGCGTATTGAAAAACAAGTGGAATTATTCACTTGGGAAAAATTAGACTATGTTACAAAAATTAAAAAACAATTAGAATTATGAGCCAACATCTAGCAACCAATGCCCTTCATGCGGGGCATGACATTAAACAAACACAAGGTACCCGTGCTGTGCCTATTTACCAATCAACATCTTATGTCTTTAATGACTCAGATCATGCTGCCAATTTATTCTCTTTGGCAGAACCAGGTTATATCTATACCCGTTTAAATAACCCCACAAATGATGTGTTGGAACAACGCCTAGCCGCACTAGAAGGTGGTGTTGCAGCCGTAGCTACAGCCTCCGGAACAGCCGCCATTGCCACTACACTCATGATGATCTTAAAAACAGGAGATCATATTGTGGCGTCCAACAGCCTTTATGGTGGTACGTTTAACTTATTGAATAACACTTTGCCGCGGTTTGGTATTACCACCACTTTTGTAGATCCTGATGATCCCAAAAATTTTGCTGCTGCCATTCAAGAAAACACCCGAGCTTTCTTTGCAGAATCTTTGGGTAATCCAAAATTGGATGTGCTAGACCTCAAAGCTATTTCTGCAGAAGCTAAAAAAGCCAAAGTGCCTTTTGTGGTAGACAATACTGTGGCCACCCCAGCTTTGCTTAATCCCATTGAACACGGGGCCAATATTGTGATTCATTCCCTAACCAAATACATCACTGGTAATGGAACAAGTATGGGCGGAATTATTATTGATGCAGGTACTTTTGACTGGGGTAATGGTTTGTTTCCTGAATTTACAGAACCCTCTCCTAGCTATCATGGGTTAAATTATCATGAAGCTTTGGGCGCTATTGCTTTTATTGCCAAAGTGCGTATTGAGGGGCTTCGAGATTTGGGTAGTGCACCAAGTCCATTTAATAGTTTTCAAGTATTGCAAGGCCTAGAAACCCTTCAAGTGCGTATGGCCCAACATTCTGCTAATGCACAAGCTTTAGCCGAATGGTTAGAAGCAAGAGAAGAAGTAGCTTGGGTTAATTATCCTGGCTTGAAATCGTCTAAATATAGTGCTCTGGCTCAGGCTTATCTGCCTGATGGTAAAAGTGGTATTCTAACTTTTGGATTGAAAAAGGGATTCGAAGCGGCTAAAAAAGTGGCCGATAACACTAAAATTTTCTCCTTATTAGCCAATATTGGGGATACCAAGTCATTAATTATTCATCCAGCAAGTACTACACATCAACAACTTAATGAAGATGAGCAAGCCAGTACTGGTGTAACAAAAGACTTAGTTAGACTTTCCGTTGGTATTGAAGCACTTGAGGATCTTAAAGCCGATTTAGAGCAAGCTTTTGCAACGCTATAAAACCCTTAATGACAAATCTAAGAACTCTAGCGTTAACTGATTTTACGACCCATACCGGTGTTTTTTATAGTCAATTCCATCTCTATTATGAACATTTTGGCCAGGACTATAAAAAAGCACCGGTGGTGTTGGTTAATCACTCCCTCACAGGAGATGCAGGGGTTTGTGGTTCTAAAGGTTGGTGGTCGGAAATTGTGGGCCCAGGTTTGGCTATAGACACAAACCATTATGCAGTTTTGGCTTTTAATATTCCTGGCAATGGAGCGGGAGATAGTCTATTTGAAAATTATACCGATTTTCATACTGGAGATATTGCACAACTTTTCTATTTGGGTTTAAGCGCCTTACAGGTAAAGTCGCTCTTTGCGATTATTGGCGGATCTATTGGTGGTGGAATTGCATGGGAAATGGCTGTCCGTTTTCCTGAATTAACCCAAAACCTTATTCCCGTAGCGGCCGATTGGAAAGCCTCAGATTGGATTATAGCCAACACTTTTTTGCAGAAACGTATTTTAGAACATTCCTCTAAACCGCTTGAAGACGCAAGGATTCATGCTATGCTCACCTACAGAACACCACATTCCCTCGATTTTAGATTTTCTAGAAGTGTCAATCAAGAATTGGGTATTTATAATGTGGAAAGTTGGCTGTTGTACCATGGTTTAAAATTAGCCAATCGATTTGATTTAAAAGCCTACGTGATGATGAATCATTTATTAGCTTCAATTAATATTACTAGAGAGGGAAAATCCTTTGAAGAATTAGTTTCAAAAATAACAGCCGAAATTCACTTAATCGCTGTTGACAGCGACATATTTTTTACTCCAACGGAAGACCAAAAAACATTTAATCGTATTAAGCCTTTCAAATCTAATGTGCACTACCATGAAATTCAATCCATTCATGGGCATGATGCATTTTTAATTGAAAACCAAAAAATGGCACACCTACTAAATAGAATTTTTAACCCTAAAAATCAATCTGAGCAATGAAAATTAACCTAGAAAGAACAAACGATAACTACTTGTTTAAAGCCACCAATGACAATGGCCATTCCATTTTGATGGACAACAAATCTAAAGAGGAAGGTGTTGTGGAAGGAGTAAGTCCAATGGAAACCCTCTTGATGGGATTGGCAGGATGTAGTAGCATTGATATTATCTCTATTTTAAACAAACAAAAGTTAAACCCTAAGGTTTTAAAAATGGAGGTGGAAGGCTTTCGAAAAGCCGGGGCAGTGCCGGCACTATTTCACACCATTACTGTTTTAATCTACCTGGAGGGAGATCTCCCTTCTGAAAAAGTTAAGCGTGCAGCTAAACTCTCCTTCGATAAGTATTGTTCGGTTTCTAAAACACTAGAAACCTCGGCAACAATAAGCCACAAAATCATTTTAAACGGTAGGCCAATATGAAAAAGAAGTTTGAAACGTTAGCGATACGCACGCAAATGGAACGGTCAGATTTTTTAGAACATTCCACCCCATTGCACCTCACCTCTAGCTTTGTTTTTGAAGATGCTGAAGACATGCGGGCCTCTTTTGCCGAAGAAAAGCAACGTAACATTTATACTCGTTTTACCAATCCCAGTAATGCAGAGTTTATCGAGAAAATTTGCTTGATGGAAGCGGCTGAAGACGGGGTGGCTTTTGCCACAGGTATGGCTGCTGTTTTTTCAACTTTTGCCGCTTTATTAAAAGCAGGAGATCACATTTTATCTTCCCGATCCATATTTGGATCTACCCATAGTTTGTTTAACAACTATTTTCCCAAATGGAATATTAATACCACCTATTTTGATTGGAACCGCCCTGATCTGATTGAGAAAGCCATTACACCTACCACAAAAATGATCTATGTGGAATCACCCACCAACCCGGGAGTTGATATTTTGGACTTGAAAGATTTGGGGAAAATAGCCAAAAAGCACAATTTACTATATGTGGTGGACAATTGTTTTGCCACCCCTTATCTGCAGCAACCTATTCAATTTGGAGCCGATTTGGTGATTCACTCTGCCACCAAATTGATAGATGGGCAAGGGCGTGTTTTAGGTGGTGTAACTGTGGGAAGCGCTTCCCTAATCCGAGAGATTTTCTTGTTTTCCCGAAACACCGGCCCTGCCTTGTCTCCTTTCAACGCATGGGTTTTATCCAAAAGCCTAGAAACCTTGGCTGTGCGTGTTGATCGGCATTGTGCCAACGCCTTACTGTTGGCCGAAAAATTAGAAAATCATCCAATGATTAATTTTGTGAAATACCCCTTTTTACGGTCCCATCCACAATTTGAAATCGCAAAAAAACAAATGCGGCAGGGAGGTAATATCATTGCTTTTGAGATAGAAGGAGGAGGAACTAAAGCCACCGCTTTTATCAATGCCATTAAAATGTGCTCAATTACCTCTAATTTGGGCGATTCTAGAAGTATTGTTACCCATCCTGCTTCTTCCACCCACAGCAAACTTTCTTCTGAAGAACAGCTTCAGGTAGGAATCACTCCGGGTTTAATCAGATTGTCTGTGGGATTAGAACATATTGATGATTTATGGAATGATGTAGAACAAGCTTTAAATAGTCAATGAAAAAAATAAAAGACATTTTAAAAGAGAGGATCCTTGTTTTAGATGGTGCAATGGGCACCATGATTCAAAGTCATAACCTAACTGAGAAAGATTATAGGGGCACTGATTTAAAAGATCACCCTATGTCGCTTCTGGGCAATAACGATTTGCTGTCTGTTACCCAACCTGAAATCATTAAAGGGGTGCATGCCGCCTATTTGGAGGCGGGGGCAGATATTATTGAAACCAATACTTTTTCAGCCACTTCCATCGGTATGGCCGACTATGGATTGGAACAATGGGTGTATAAAATCAATGTTGAAAGTGCTAAAATTGCAACTGAAATGGCTCAACGTTTTACCCAACAAAATCTAAATAAACCTCGCTTTGTGGCTGGGTCTATTGGCCCCACAAATAAAACAGCCAGTATGTCTCCAGATGTCAACAATCCCGGTTATCGTGCTATCACTTTTGATGAATTAGTAACTGCTTACTCAGAGCAAATTTTAGGATTAAAAGAAGGCGGTGTAGACATCCTTTTAATAGAAACTATTTTTGATACCCTAAATGCAAAAGCTGCACTTTTTGCTGTCTCTCAAATTAAAAAGCAGCACCAATGGGAGGTACCCGTAATGGTGAGTGGCACCATTACGGATGCCAGTGGAAGAACCCTATCTGGTCAAACTGTGGGAGCATTTCACATTTCATTACAACACATGGACTTGTTAAGTGTTGGCTTCAATTGCGCCTTGGGCGCTGATCAACTGCTTCCCTATGTTAAAGAACTTGCTAGACTTTCTGACACCTACATTTCGGCACATCCCAATGCTGGATTGCCCAATGCTTTTGGTCAATACGACCAAAGCCCTGATGAAATGCAAACCCTCATTCAAGCTTATTTGGATCAAAATGTGGTCAATATTATTGGAGGCTGTTGTGGAACCACCCCAGAACATATTGAAAAAATTGCCACTATTGCCACTAAAGCAACCCCTCGTTTAATCCAAAATTCCCCCTATGTTTCCTAAGAAAAATCCTTTATGCTTATCTGGATTGGAACCCCTCATTATTGGCGAAAACACCAATTTTGTGAACGTGGGAGAACGAACCAACGTGACTGGTTCTAGAAAGTTTTTAAGGCTCATAGAAAATAAAGAGTATGAACAAGCCATAAAAATTGCACGCAACCAAGTGGACGGAGGAGCACAAATTATTGATGTGAATATGGACGAGGGCATGATTGATGGAGCAGAGGCCATGACAACATTTCTCAATCTTTTGGCGGCTGAACCCGATATTGCCCGTGTGCCCGTTATGATTGACAGTTCTAAATGGGAAATTATTGAAGCGGGTTTAAAGACCATTCAAGGTAAAGGCGTTGTAAATTCTATTAGTTTAAAAGAGGGAGAAACAGTTTTTTTAGAACAAGCTCAAAAAATTAAACAATACGGTGCTGCAGTAATTATCATGGCATTTGATGAACAGGGCCAAGCGGATAACTTACAGCGGCGGATAGACATCTGTAAACGCTCTTATGAATTGTTGGTCAATCAGCTTGCTTTTCCTCCAGAAGACATCATTTTTGATCCCAATATTTTTCCAGTGGCCACCGGGATGGAAGAGCACAAGCGCAATGCGTTAGATTTTTTTGAGGCAACCCAATGGATACGTCAAAATTTACCGCATGCAAGTGTAAGTGGCGGTGTAAGCAATGTGTCTTTTTCCTTTAGAGGAAACAATAAAGTGCGTGAAGCCATGCATGCTTCTTTTCTCTACCACGCCATTAAACACGGCATGAACATGGGCATTGTTAATCCAGAACAATTAGAAGTGTATGATGAAATTCCAAAAACACTGCTAACCTATGTGGAAGATGTCTTACTCAATCGAAAGCCAGAAGCCACAGAAACTTTACTGAACTATGCCGAGCAGTTGAAAAGTGAGGATCATAGTGTAAAAAAGACCCAAAACGAATGGCGAGAAAAATCCTTACAAGACCGAATCACCTATGCCTTGGTTAAAGGAATTGACACATTTATTATTGAAGACACAGAAGCAGCACGATTGGAAGCTGATCGGCCCTTAGAAGTTATTGAAGGCCCCCTTATGTCAGGTATGAATGTGGTGGGAGATCTTTTTGGTGAAGGAAAAATGTTTTTACCTCAAGTGGTAAAATCGGCACGGGTTATGAAAAAGGCCGTAGCTTATTTGCAGCCCTATATCGAAGCTGAAAAAAATGAAGGCTCCCAAGCCGCAGGAAAAATATTGATGGCCACTGTGAAAGGTGATGTACACGACATCGGTAAAAATATTGTGAGTGTAGTATTGGCCTGTAACAATTATGAAATTATAGATTTAGGGGTTATGGTACCCCCGGAAACTATACTCCAAAAAGCTGTTGAATATAATGTAGATGTCATTGGGCTATCTGGTTTGATAACACCTTCTCTCGACGAAATGGTCTATGTAGCCAAAGAACTTAAACGTAAAAAGATTAATATTCCTTTACTTATTGGTGGAGCCACCACCTCCAAAGCGCATACGGCCGTAAAAATTGCACCAGTAACAGAAACAGTCATCCATGTCAATGACGCTTCACGGGCGGTAAATGTGGTGAGCAATTTATTGCATCCCCAAAAAGGAAAACCATATAAAGATGAAATTCGTCAAGAATATGATGCTTTTAGAGAGCGATTTTTAGAACGCACCACCTCCAAAACGTATCTCTCTATTGAAGCAGCAAGGGAAAATCCTTTTAAAATTGACTGGCGGCACACAAAACTATCAAAACCTAAACAGATGGGAGCCCAAACCTATTCGGATTATCCTTTAGAAGAATTAGTCCCCTATATTGACTGGAGTCCGTTTTTCCGCTCTTGGGATTTACATGGAAAATATCCCCAAATTTTAGTAGATGAAGTTGTGGGTGAACAAGCCACATCTCTTTTTAAAGATGCCCAGGCCATGCTTACCCAAATTATCAATGAAAAATGGCTCACTGCGCGCGCGCGTTTTGGTATTTTTCCAGTTAACAGTGTGGGAGATGATATTGAAGTCTATCGAGATGAAAATCGAATTGAGGTTCAAACCAAATGGCTCACCTTACGCCAGCAACTCAGAAAAAAAGCTGGACAGCCTAACATTGCCTTAGCCGATTTTATTGCATCAAAACAAAGTGGATTGGCAGATTATATGGGTGCATTTTGTGTATCGACAGGTTTTGGCACACAAGAAAAAGCGGCTCAATTTGAGGCTGATCAAGACGACTATAATGCCATTATGATTAAGGCTCTTGCAGATCGATTGGCTGAAGCTTTTGCTGAAAAACTGCATGAAATTGTTCGTACCCAAGTGTGGGGCTATGCGTCTGACGAAAAATTGAATAATGAAGCATTGATTGAGGAACAATATCAAGGCATTAGACCCGCTCCGGGCTATCCAGCTTGCCCAGATCATTTAGAAAAAAAGACCCTTTGGGAGTTTTTGGAGGTGGAGCAAACCATAGGTGTGCAACTCACAGAAAGCTTGGCCATGTGGCCAGCGGCTTCTGTTTCGGGCTATTATTTTGCCCATCCTCAAGCCCGCTATTTTGGCCTTGGAAAAATTAAAGAGGATCAATTGAAATCTTATAGCCAACGTCGTGGAATCAAACTTGACGAGGCTCGAAAATGGCTCAATCCAAACCTGATAGAATAAATTATGAAAGTTGTAGATCATATTGCTAGAGCAAAAGGAAAAACTCAGTTTACCTTTGAAATATTGCCCCCTTTAAAAGGGCAAAGTATCAATAGCTTGATGGAGGCTATTGAAGATTTGATGGAGTTTGCGCCTCCTTTCATAGATGTAACCTATCACCGAGAGGAGCATGTCTACAAAGAATTAGATAATGGACTTCTGGAAAAAAAGATCATTCGTAAACGCCCTGGAACAGTGGGTATTTGTGCAGCCATTCAAAGCAAATATAAAGTGGATGCCATTCCACATATTTTGTGTGGTGGATTTAGTAAAGAGGATACAGAAAACTTCCTAATCGATTTAGATTTTTTAAACATAGACAATGTGGTTGCCCTTCGTGGCGATGCGGTAAAATCGGAAGTGTATTTTAAACCTCAAGAAGATGGTCATCAATACGCCAATGAGTTGGTGGCACAAATTTATGATATGAACAGGGGTGTCTATTTAGAAGACGAGTTGATGAATACCCACCCTACCAATTTTTGTATTGGTGTTTCCGGCTATCCCGAAAAGCATATGGAGGCCCCCAGCCTTGACAGTGACATACATTTTTTAAAACAAAAAATTAAGGCGGGAGCCCATTATGTGGTGACTCAAATGTTTTTTGACAATCAAAAATATTTTGAATTTGTAGACAAGTGCCGGGCAGAAGGCATCACTGTACCCATCATTCCCGGTTTGAAGCCCTTGGCAGTCAAAAAGCAACTCAATGCCATACCACATCGATTTCATGTGGATTTACCAGAAGATTTGATCAAAGCTGTGGTGGCGTGTAAAGACAATGCAGCCGTTAGAGCTGTGGGCGTTGAATGGTGTATTGCTCAAAGCAAAGAATTGATGAAAGCCGGAGTTCCCTTTTTACATTATTATTCTATGGGTAAATCGGACAACATAAAAGCTATTGCCCAAGCCGTTTTCTAACGTTTGTGGGGCTGAGTAAGCTCATTAAATAGGACTTCCAGAGTTTTGCTTCTACGTTCTAGCAATTCAATTTTTAGTCCATTATCATGTGCAAAATCGAAAATTGAGGCGCTCAGATCCACACCTTTTTCAGCAGTTAAAGTATATTCGAAATCGTGCGTATTTTGCACATGAGTAACTTGTGGAATTTTGGCTAAGGCAACCGTTTCAACACGGTAGTCAAAACGAACACTAAAAACAGATTCTTTATTCTTTTGAAGCGTTGTCAGGGTTTGATCCAAAACTAATTTGCCTTTATTAAGAAGAAGCACACGTTCACATAAAGCATCCACTTCGGGGAGTATGTGCGTGGACAATAATATGGTTTTTTCTTTTCCTAAGGATTTAATGAGTGTTCTAATATCAACCAATTGGTTAGGGTCCAAACCCGTGGTGGGCTCATCTAATATGAGGCATTTAGGATCATGTAAAAGCGTGGCAGCAAGTCCTACCCGTTGCTTGTATCCCTTGGAAAGAATTCCGATTTTATGTTGGGTATGTTGCTCAAGTCCAGTTTGTTCTAATACCTTCATTAGAGGGGGTTTGCTTATGCCATATAGTCCTGCCACAAAGCGCAAATAAGCAGAAACACTCATTTCAGGATAGAGTGGATTGTTTTCAGGTAAATAGCCTATTTTATTTTGTATGGCTCTGCGTTCCTTTTTTAAATC
>JBMYZB010000032.1:0-14388 GCA_049609945.1 Flavobacteriaceae bacterium | reverse complement strand
GTTTGGCTTATCGCTATACCGAACAAACTCTTTTTGAAGGAGGCAATGAATTTTTCTTTTTTGACTCTAAAGATTTACGAATAACCACCCCTAATATTAGTTATGTATCACGAACCGAACGCTATGAGACCTATTTGTATACCGATCCTGATTTACAATACAGCCCCTACAGCTTTGCTCCAGATATTAATGGGCGTTTTGAACCCCGGACACTTATGGGAAACCGCAACCCTCACACAGAAGCCGACTACAGTTGGGTGTATTTTAGCCTTTCCTCTCCAATAAACCCCCTCGATAACGAAATTTATATTTACGGCAGTTTTAACAATTATGAATTAGAAGAAGAGAATAAATTATTTTACAATCCCTCCCTAGAAATCTATGAGGGTATAATGCTTTTAAAACAGGGTTTTTATAACTATAAATATGTGGTAAAAAACCAAGATGAATTAAAGAAAAATCGTCTCAGCGGCTCTCATGCACAAACTGAAAATGACTACCAAATTTTAGTTTATTATCGCGAAAATGGTGCCCTTTATGATGCCCTGATTGGGGTTGGAAACTGCAATTCTTTCGAACTCAAAAATTAATTTTAAATCCCCCCTTATTTTCAATTTGTTTACTTTTTTTTTGTACCTTTACAAAGGTATCATGAATTCAAAAACCATTATGATTCAACAAATTACAAGAGGAATTAAAATCTCTGTTGAAACAAAATTTGAGGGTAGTTTTTTAAAAGACTACATTCCTCACCATGGTTTTGTGTACACCATTCGCATTGAGAATCAAAGCAAGAACGTTGTGCAACTCTTATCTAGGCACTGGAAAATCATTGAAACTACCAACAATACTCAATATGTTAATGGTGATGGGGTGGTAGGAAAAAAACCCATTGTTCGTCCGGGGGAGATTCACGAATACAAGTCAGGATGTTTGATTACCTCTCCCATAGGTGTTATGATTGGTACCTACATTATGATTGATTTCACTTCAACCAAAAAATTCAATGTTGATATTCCTCCATTCAAACTCAATATCCCCTCAATTTTAAATTAAGGATAAAATTATTTCTTTTAACCCTACTAATCCAATTTATTCATGCCAAATAGCATTCCTAAGGTGCCCCACCCAAAAAATGAATCTGTATTAGATTATGCGCCAGGTAGCCCAGAGAAAATAGCTGTCCTAGAAGCTTATAAAAGACTTTATGAAACACCCGTTGACATCCCACTCTATATTAATGGTGAAGCCATTAGAACTGATAGGACAGTAAGCATGCATCCCCCCCATGCCCACCAACACAAGCTTGGCATCTATCATCTTGCTGGCTCAAAAGAGACCCAACTAGCCATTGATACAGCCTTAAAAGCTAAACCTCGTTGGAGTAAAATGCCATGGGAAAGACGGGCCGCCATTTTTTTAAAAGCTGCTGATTTAATTGCCGGTCCCTACCGGGCAAAAATAAATGCAGCTACCATGATTGCACAATCAAAAACCATCCACCAAGCCGAAATTGATGCCGCTTGCGAGTTTGCTGATTTTCTTCGTTTCAATGCCTATTACATGCAAGAGATTTACAGTGAACAACCTCATAGCTCCGCGACCATTTGGAATCAACTCCAGTATAGACCCCTAGAAGGATTTATTTATGCCATAAGTCCCTTTAATTTTACAGCAATTGCAGGAAATTTACCCACTAGTGCCGCCATGATGGGTAATGTTGTGGTCTGGAAACCCAGCGATTATCAAGTTTTTTCAGCTAAAATTATTATCGATGTTCTCCAAGAGGCGGGCTTACCTCCAGGTGTGATCAATGTTATTTTTGGAAATCCGGAAGAAATTACAGACACTGTTTTAAAGGCACCTGAATTTTCCGGTTTGCATTTCACCGGATCAACCAGCGTTTTCAAAAATTTATGGGTAAAAATTGGTTCACAAATTAACCAATACAAAACCTATCCACGATTGGTGGGTGAAACGGGGGGCAAGGATTTTATTTTAGCCCATCCCTCTGCCCAACCTCAAGCTGTGGCTACTGCAATCATAAGAGGAGGGTTTGAATTTCAGGGGCAAAAGTGCTCTGCAGCCTCACGCATTTACTTGCCTGAATCCTTGGCCAAAGATATTTTGGAACGCACCACGGCCGAAATGAAAACATTAAAAATGGGAAGCCCAGAAAATTTTGAAAATTTTATCACAGCCGTCATTCATCAAAATGCCTTTAACCGACTTAGAAATGCCATAGAACAAATCAAAAAAGATGAGGGGATTGAAATTATTGCCGGTGGTGGTTATGATGATAGCCAAGGATATTTTATTGAACCCACTCTGGCGGTTACAACAGACCCACACTATTTCACGATGGAAACAGAACTTTTTGGACCCCTCGTAACAGTATATGTTTATCCTGACAAACAATGGGTAGAAACCCTTAAGTTAATCGACAAAACCTCGCTTTATGCTCTCACAGGAGCCGTCTTTTCACAAGACCGCTATGCTTTGGAAGAGGCACTTGAGGCATTGGAAAATGCGGCTGGAAATTTCTATATTAATGATAAACCTACTGGTGCCGTGGTTGGCCAACAACCCTTTGGTGGCGCACGTGCCTCCGGCACCAACGATAAAGCCGGAGCCTCAGCAAACTTGTTGCGATGGGTGTCTCCTAGACTAATCAAAGAGGTATTCGTGCCTGCCAAAGACTATCGTTATCCTTTTTTAGAATAAAAATATGACACACAACGAAGATTTACTCCACCAAAAAAGTAACTTCTTTGGACAATTTGAAAATTATTTAGGTGAATTTGTTTATGGAGGATTAGATGGTTGTGTAACTACCTTTGCTGTGGTGGCTGGTGCTGTAGGAGCCCATTTAGGAAGTGATGTGATTCTTATTCTAGGTTTTGCCAACCTCTTGGCGGATGGCTTTGCCATGTCGGTGGGTGCTTTTCTTTCTGCCAAAACCGAATAAGAAAAAATTTTTAAAACATAAAACCATTGAATATTGGGAGGTTGAAAACATGCCCCAAAAAGAAACCGAAGAAATTCGAGAAATTTATCGAGCCAAGGTATTTAAAGGCAAACTGCTCGAAGAAGTGGTGTCCGTTATTGTGGAAGATAAAGATCGCTGGGTGGACGTGATGATGAAGGAAGAACTGGACATGATTGAAGATTTGAGAGCACCCATAACCATTGGCGGGGTGACCTATATCGCTTTTTTGTTAGTAGGCATGATTCCATTATCGGTCTA
This sequence comes from Flavobacteriaceae bacterium, assembly GCA_049609945.1. Taxonomy (GTDB): domain Bacteria; phylum Bacteroidota; class Bacteroidia; order Flavobacteriales; family Flavobacteriaceae; genus JADHMP01. Next base: position 11,141 of record JBMYZB010000032.1, on the reverse strand, counting down.
TTTGATCGACTATTTGTCTCTCCTAGACACAGATCCTTTTTTATGGACCATTGTGTGCACTGGTATCGGCTTTGCGCTTATTGGCTTTTTAAAGGCCGTTGTCAATCAAACCTCCCCTTATCGGGCCATTATAGAAACGCTCTTATTGGGAGCTTGCGCTGCTTTTGTGGCTTATTATGTGGGCTATTTTTTAGAGGGACTCCTTTCTTAATTTTGAATATTTAACAAATTAAAAGGGCACATAGACCACTTTTTTAGTCTCAAAAAAAGGATTTGAAAAAAAGGTGGCAATAGAATATTCAACTGCCATTGGAAAACGCTTTAATTCGGCGGTCAAATCACCTCCTTTTAAATATAATATACCGTTAGGCAAAGCGTGTTGATGTTTTACCTTTCCTTTTTGAGCCACCCATTCATAAAACACCTCCATATGAGCCACAGCCCTACTTATCACAAAATCAACCTTTTTTGGAAAATGTTCAGCTCGCATTTGAAAGGCTTGAACATTTTTCAGCCCCAATGCATCAGCCACAGCCTGCACCACCTTAATTTTTTTACTTATGCTGTCTATCAAATAAAATCGTGTTTTAGGAAATAAGATCGCCAAGGGTATGCCCGGAAACCCCCCTCCTGTGCCCACATCAAGCACCTCTGAGCCGTCTGAAAAAGAGACTACTTTGGCAATGGCCATTGAATGCAAAACATGATGCACATAAAAGGCATCCAAGTCTTTTCTAGAAATCACATTAATTTTTGCGTTCCAATTTAGGTAAAGTGGTCTTAGTTCTTCAAATTGTGAAATTTGTTGAGAATTTAAGTATCTAAAGTGCGATAGGAGTTGCTGCAATGAAAGTGTTTCTTATTTTTGTAAAATTAATATTTATTTATGCAATCCTTCAAACCCATTCGCTTTTCGCGAAAAGATCCTAAAAATTTTTTTAAAACGCTTAACCTAAGAGTAAACCAATATTTTAAAGAACATAATTTACCAAAAACGGGTAATTGGCGGCTTTATTTAAAAACCATAGTAATGTTCTCTTTGCTTTTGGCTCCCTATTTGGTTGTACTATTTTCAGATCTCAATCAATGGGTGAAATTACTTTTGGCCGTTATAATGGGCATTGGAATGGCAGGTGTGGGCATGAATGTAATGCACGATGGCAATCATGGCTCCTTTTCCAAACGAGAGTGGGTCAATAAATTGATGGGAAGCAGCATCTATATTTTAGCTGGCAATGTGTTCAATTGGAAAGTTCAACACAATGTACTGCACCACACATACACCAACATTCACGGACATGATGAAGACCTTGAAGCAGGAAAAATTTTACGTTTTTCAAAACATGCACAATGGGCTCCACACCACCGTTTTCAACACCTATATTCTGTCTTTTTATACGGATTACTAACACTAAATTGGGCCTTGTTTGCTGATTTTTCGCAAATGCGACGCTATATAAAACAAAAACTTTCTTACGCCAATAGCAAAAAGCCCTCACTCCAATGGACTGGTTTAATCCTGACAAAAGCAATCTACTTTTCCATCTGGATCATTTTGCCCATTTTTATTCTTGATATGGCCTGGTGGAAGGTATTGATTGGATTTGTGGCTATGCACTACACTGCAGGAATCATTTTAAGCCTCGTATTTCAGTTAGCTCATGTAATTGGTGATGCCGAGATGCCACTCCCTGAAAAAGATTCTAAACAATTAAAACACACATGGGCTATTCATCAGCTCAAAACCACTGTTAATTTTGCTACAAAAAACCGATTCGTCAATTGGTTTACAGGCGGATTAAACCATCAAATTGAACATCATATTTTCCCGCATATCAGTCACATTCACTATACAAAAATTGGAGAAATTGTCAAAAAAACAGCTCGTGAATTTCAATTGCCATATAATGAATATAAGACCACAAGGAGCGCTATTTTTTCTCATTTTAAACACCTAAAAAATATGGGTATCAACCCAGCATAATTCTATGGACGCACTTTCTTCTCGAATTAACAGTTTACCTGCCTCAGCCACGTTGGCAATGGCCGCCAGAGCTAGAGAACTAAAAAACAATGGGATTGATGTCATTGGCCTCAGTTTAGGAGAACCCGATTTTAACACGCCCGACTTTATCAAAGAAGCCGCCGTTGTTGCCATAAACGAAAATTGGAACTCCTATTCTCCAGTGGATGGCTATTCCGATTTAAAAGAAGCCATTTGCCAAAAGTTTAAACGTGACAATAATCTAAACTACAACCCTTCGCAAGTTGTCGTTTCTACAGGAGCTAAGCAATCCATTGCCAACGTTTGTATGGTGCTTCTTGACCCAGGAGACGAAGTGTTATTACCTGCACCCTATTGGGTGAGTTATTCGGCCATTGCCACCCTAGCAGAAGCAAAATCAATCATTATCCCCTCCTCAATAGAAACCGATTTTAAGATCACCCCCGAACAACTTGAGCGGGCCATCACACCCAAAACTAAATTGGTTATGTTCAACTCACCCAACAACCCCAGCGGCACTGTATATACCGAAGCCGAATACAGAGCTTTAGGTGCCGTGTTGGCCAAACACCCTAAAATCTTCATTCTTTCGGATGAAATTTACGAACATATCAATTATGGTGTACCCCATTTTAGTTTGGCAGCTATCCCAGAGTTATATGACCGTACCATAACCGTAAATGGATTGGCCAAAGCCTTTGCCATGACTGGCTGGCGCATCGGCTATATTGGTGCCCCCGAATGGATTGCCAAAGCGTGTAATAAAATTCAAGGGCAAGTAACTAGCGGCACCAATTGTATTGCACAACGTGCTGCCATCACAGCTGTGGGTGCTCCCGTTGAAAAAATTCAATACATGGTGGATGAATTCGAAAACAGACGCCAATTAATTATTGATTTATTGTCTCAAATTGAAGGGTTTAAGGTCAATCAACCTAAAGGCGCTTTTTATGTTTTTCCGGATGTGTCTTATTATTTTGGAAAAACACTGCGTGGAAAAACCATTCAAAACGCTAGTGATTTTGCCCTCTATTTATTAGAAGAGGCTCACGTGGCCACCGTTACCGGAGATGCTTTTGGCAATAGCAACTGTATTCGCATCTCTTACGCTGCCTCTGAAGCCAATATTAAAGAGGCCATGGATCGAATCGCTAAGTCACTGACGTAAATCTTGATTAAAAAAGAGCAGTTGTATTGCAAAAAGACAAATGAATTTTAGTTAAAATATACGATTGACTCACTTTTTTCGTTATTGTAGTATCTTTGCAAATATGAAACATAGCGTTTTTCATAAAATGTTTGCCATTAGTTTGGCCTTTTTGATGCTTTTTTCCAGCGCTGGTTTCGCTATGGATATGCATTATTGTAAAGGCGAATTGAAGGGCATTAGTCTTTTTGGTAATGCCAAAAGCTGTCATACTCAATCCGAAATACCTCCTTGTCACAAAACACTAAAAAAAGTTCAGGAGCACCAAAATGGATGTTGTGAAAACCAACAAATGGTGATTGAAAAGACTCATTTTAGCGCCACCAACTCACAGCTTGTTTCTTATAAAGGCATTGGTGTTGAATTTATCTGCGCATTGATTGCTGTTTTTGTAACTCCCCAAGACATTACAAAGAAAGCAGATTTCTTTCCACACTTCAAACCCCCGTTGCCCAAACGCAATATTCAAGCTCACTTACAGACCTTTTTGATTTGATCTTCATTTTTCATTAAAGTTATTCGCACCTGACTAGAAAGCGGGTGTGCGCCTTAATTTTTATGCTTAAAATGAAACTAAATCATGTTAAATCATATCATAAAATTCTTTATTGAAAACAAGCTTGTCGCATGGCTGTTGTTGCTCTTTTTTATAGGTTGGGGTGTGATCACCTCCCCCTTTGATTTGGGAGTTAGTGCTTTGCCGCGCAACCCCGTCTTAGTAGACGCCATTCCTAACTTGGGTGAAAACCAACAAATTATTTTCACAGAATGGAAGGGCCGTTCTCCACAAGATATTGAAGATCAAATTACCTATCCCCTCACTTCCTATTTGTTAGGTACGGCGGGGGTAAAGAGTATTCGCAGCAACTCCATGTTTGGCTTTTCAAGCATCTATGTCATTTTTGAAGAAAATGTTGACTTCTATTGGAGTCGCAGTCGACTTTTAGAGAAATTAAATGCTCTTCCCTCTCATGTGCTACCAGAAGAAGTGAAACCCACTTTAGGACCAGATGCCACCGCCTTAGGACAAATATTTTGGTATACCCTAGAGGGTCGTGATCCCAAAGGCCAATCCACAGGAGGTTGGGATCTCCACGAAATTAGAAGTATTCAAGATTTTTATGTACGTCCGGGACTCACAGCGGCAAAGGGCGTTGCAGAAGTTGCTTCAATTGGGGGTTTTGTACAAGAATATCAAGTGGATGTCAGACCCGATCAAATGCGGGTATATGGAATTACCCTCCCCGAAGTGATGCAAGCTCTTAAAGAAAGTAATGTTGAAGTGGGCGCCCAAACACTAGAAATCAATTTGGTAGAATATTTTATTCGCGGCTTAGGAAGCGTAAAATCTATTGAGGCTATTGAAAACACAGTAGTAACAGTGCGGCAACAAGTGCCCATTCGTATCAAAGACATTGCGCAAGTCTATTTGGGACCAGCTGCTCGGAGAGGGCTTTTAGATAAGGCAGGAGCAGCCGTTGTGGGTGGTGTGGTTGTGTCGCGATATGGCGCCAACCCCATGGCAGTGGTGCAAGATGTAAAAACCAAAATAGCTGAAATAGCGCCTGGACTTCCTTCCAAAACCTTGGCCGATGGCACACCCTCAAAAATTACCATTGTCCCTTTTTATGATCGCACCCAACTGATTTCACAAACCCTAGGTACACTTAAAGAAGCTTTGCAATTAGAGATCTTGATCACCATTATGGTCGTGCTACTCTTACTTCTCAACCTCAGGTCTTCATTGCTTGTGGCTGGAGTGCTTCCTGTGGCCGTTTTGATGTGTTTTATTGCCATGCGCTATGCCGCAGTGGAAGCAAATATAATGGCGCTTTCAGGTATAGTTATTGCCGTGGGCACCATGGTAGATATGGGGATTGTGTTAACTGAAAACATGTTAACCCATCTGAAAAAAGCACCTCCAAAGCAACCACTGACCACCATCATAATCAACGCTACTAAAGAAGTAGCCCCGGCTGTAATAACCGCTTTGGCAACCACAGTGGTGAGCTTTTTGCCGGTGTTTACTATGGTGGGTGCTGAGGGAAAACTATTTCGTCCCTTAGCTTTCACAAAAACTTTTGCCTTGATTGCCTCCGTAGTAGTGGCCATTACCTTACTGCCGCCTTTGGCTGTTCAATTTTTTGGGTTTCAATCCAAAGCTGAACGAAAACACTTGGGCTACAGTCTCGCCTTGCTTTTCTTTAGCGGTGCATTGGCTTTTTATGATTTTCCAAACCTAGCTTTTGTTGGACTGGTTGTGGGGCTTATCAGTTTAGTGGGCTTTCTTTTAAAAATCTTTAAAAAAGGAACCTTTTACCCGCTTTTTAAAAAAACCAAACACTATCTCTATTCCCTAATTATCGCTTGGTTACTTTCCAAAATATGGATGCCGCTTGGGGTAGAATATTCCCTTTTTATCAACTTTCTTTTTGTGGCACTTTTAGTGGGGCTTCTCATTGGTTATGTGACATTAATTATTCGGTATTATGAAATGATACTACGTTTTGTACTTAAGATTAAATATTTGTTTTTAGCTATCATTGCCTTATTGCTGTTCTGCGGAGTGCAGATTGCCCGTGACATGGGTCAGGAGTTTATGCCCTCTCTAGACGAAGGCACTTTTTTACTCATGCCCACCACCATGCCACATGCCGGAATTGAAGTTAACTTAAAGAATCTACGCACCTTAGACATGGCTGTGAATACCATTCCAGAAGTGGAATTGGTGGTGGGCAAAGCCGGGCGTGTTGAAAGTGCTTTGGATCCCGCACCCTTATCAATGTATGAAAACCTCATACAATACAAATCAGAATATATAACTGATAAAAACGGAAAACGATTGCGATTTAAAAAAGGGGAGAAAGGCCATTTTCTTTTGGCAAAGGGAGGGTCTCTTTCTCCTGAAGAGGCACTTAAAAAAGGACTTGCCGCAATAGATCTGGTGGAAGACCCTAATGGAAGTTATTTTCGTCAATGGCGCTCACATATTCATTCCTCCAATGACATTTGGAAAGAAATAACCGCACAAACACAACTGCCAGGTCTCACTTCAGCGCCCAAACTTCAGCCCATTCAAACGCGACTTATCATGTTACAAAGTGGTATGAGAGCCCCCATGGGCATCAAAATTAAAGGACCCGATTTAACAACCATTGAAAAATTTGGTCTTACCCTTGAAAAACAACTCAAATTAATTGAAGGCATAAACCCCACTTCAATATATGCTGAAAGAATGGTGAGTAAACCGTATTTGCTTCTGGAATTACAGAGAGAAAAAATAAGCCGTTATGGGCTTTCCATTGCTCAAGTGCAGGCACAACTCCAAGCTGCCATTGGTGGTATGAAACTAAGCACAACCATTGAAGGCAGAGAACGCTATGCTATTCGCTTGCGCTATCCTAGAGAATGGCTCAGTCATCCGGAAAAACTCCAAGACATTTTAGTGGCAGCACAGGGAGGTATTCAAGTGCCCTTGGGTGATCTGGTTAAATTACACTATGAACAAGGCCCGCAAGCCATCAAAAGTGAAGATGGCTTTTTAGTGGGCTATGTGCTTTTTGACAAAAAAGAAACAGCCACTGAAGTGGATGTGGTGGAACGGGCACAAAAACACTTAACTCGTCAAATTGAATCGGGGCAGCTAATTGTACCGCAAGGCGTGAGTTACACTTTTGCAGGAAATTACGAACAGCAGCAACGTGCCAACAATACCTTGCGTTTGGTTCTTCCCCTAGCTTTAGCCCTGATCTTTTTGATTTTATATTTTCAATTTCGATCAATAACCATCTCGCTAATGGTGTTTTTAGGCGTTTTTGTTGCTTTTTCTGGCGGCTTTATTTTGCTTTGGCTCTATGGACAATCGTGGTTTATGAATGTGGAACTTTTTGATCTTTCGTTAAGAAGTTTATTTCAAATTCAACCCATTAACCTTAGCGTGGCCGTTTGGGTAGGTTTTTTAGCCCTTTTTGGAATCGCCACAGATGATGGAGTTTTGGTCAGCACATTCTTAAGAGATAGTTTTAAACGTAATAAACCACAATCAAAAAAAGCAATCGAAGAAGCCGTTATTGAAGGAGGGCTGCGCCGAGTGCGCCCCGCCATGATGACCACCACCACCACTCTTTTAGCACTAATGCCTGTTTTGACAGCCACTGGACGAGGCGCTGATTTGATGCTTCCTATGGCACTGCCAACTTTTGGTGGTATGGCACTCCAAGTACTTACACTTTTTACTGTTCCAGTATTATTTTCCATTTGGAAAGAATACCAATTAAAAATTCAAAACCGATGAATACGATTCTTCTTATTAAACAAAAAACAATTCTCTTGTTTGTATATATAATCCTATTCCATAATGTGAGTTGGGGACAATCTTTGAATTATTTTTTAGACAAAGCACACCAACAAAACCCAGCCATACAAGCTGTTGCCTTGTCTTATGAAGCCGCCCTAGAAAAAGTGCCCCAAGTGGGACAATTGGCGCAACCCACTCTGGGTGTGGGTATACCCCTTTTGGCTCCAGAAACACGATTAGGAGCACAAGTGCTCACCCTCTCAGCACAACAGTTGTTTCCTTGGTTTGGTGTACGAAAAGCGAAAAAAGAGGTGGTATTAAAACTGGCTAAAACACAATACGAGCAAATTATTCTGACTCGTTTGAACTTAGATTTTGAACTTAAAAGAGCATTTTACAAATGTTATCATATCGAAAAAAAAGAAGCCCTTTTAACCAAAAATCATGCGTTGTTTTACGCCCTTGAACAAGTAGTTTTGGCACAAGTGGAAAGTGGCAAAGCCATTGCTTCAGACGCTCTTAGAGTCCAATTGGAAAGGGAGGCCTTGGCGCAAGAAATCAAACTGTTGACAAATGAAAAAGTAGCCGTTCATGCTGTGATCAATGCACTAACTAATGCACCTCAAAATACCCCCATACAAATAGACAGTACAACCCTTCAACCAGCAGTTCCTCCAATGGATTGGGAACAACTCGTTCAAAAAGTAAATGGACATCCTACAATCAAACAATTTGATTGGCAAACAGAACGCAGTCAAGCCGCTTTGCAGCTGAACAGCTTGGAAGGAAAACCCAGTCTTGGACTTGGCATAGATTACAGTCTCATTGAGCCGAGGACGGATGCGCAACCCCAGTATAATGGAAGAGATATTTTGATGCCTAAAATAAAATTTTCACTTCCCCTATACAGAAAGAAAATAAAAGCCAAAAAACAAGAAGAAGAATTAAATCAAAAACGCTACGCATTGGAAAAAGAAGAGGGGCTCAACCGACTTCTAAGCGAGCTAAAAGGGTATAAAGCTGCCTTTGATGCTGCTGTTTTACGCTTTGAATTGTATGAAAAACAACTCCAATTGGCTCAAAGCAGCTATCAAATTCTTTTGGGTGCCTACAGTAGTGAGGGAATGCATTTTGAAGAATTACTGGCCTTACAAAGGAGTTTAAACGATTATGAATTAAAACGATTAAAAGCCATAGTGGATACCCACCTTGCAACAATAAACATAGAACGAATTACTAATTTTTAAGATGATAAAAATGAAAAAAAACAGTTCCTACCTTTTTATTATAGGCGCCTCAATCTTAGGATTTCTTGCCGGAAGCCTTTTCTTTTCATCCCGTGAAACACATTATGAAACACATCATACTATGGATGATAAAAATCAAACATGGGCTTGTTCTATGCATCCTCAAATCAAACAAGACCAACCTGGATTATGTCCCATTTGTGGAATGGAATTAGCACCCCAACTGCAGTTATCAAACAACAACGATTTTGCTTTAGAAATGAGCGAAACAGCCATGCAATTGGCACAAATACAAACCACAATTGTAAGCAGTCAAAAAGAAGACAGTGCAGCTAACATTTTGTTGAATGGGCGTTTGATGGCAGATGAAACACAAACGGCGCATATCGTGAACCATATTCCCGGACGAATAGAGAAACTAGCCGTTGATTATACAGGAGCTGCGGTGTCTAAAGGACAGCCAATTGCGTGGCTCTACGCACCCGAATTGATCACTGTTCAAAACGAGGTATTACAGGCCAAAAAAATTGAACACTTGAGTCCAGGCCTACTTCGAGCCGCCAAGAATAAACTAAAGTTTTGGAAACTCTATAAAACTTTTATAGATGATTTACTATCCACCAAATCTATTGTGGAGATCTTTCCTCTTTATGCTGAACACAGTGGCATAGTAGTACAAAAAAATGTTGCTGTGGGTGATTATATAAAACAAGGGGCCATTCTTTTTGAAGTTCAAAATTTAAATGAATTGTGGGCAGTTTTTGAAGTTTATGAAAAAGATTTGGCTCAAATTCAGGTTGGACAAACCTTAGTTTTTAAGGCAGCTGCATTACCCTCCCAACAATTTTATGGTAAAGTGGATTTTATTGATCCCCTTATTGACGCGCAAACTCGAGTCGCAAAAATTCGAGTGGGAGTAAACAATCAGGATGGACTTTTAAAACCAGAAATGTTTATTACAGGAACACTTATTGATGAGATCGATGTGACAGAAAGCCTTTGGATTCCTAAATCGGCAGTGTTATGGACCGGAAAACGATCTGTGGTCTATGTTAAAACACCTCACCAATCAACGCCCACATTTACCTATCGAGAAGTGGTTTTAGGAACTTCCAAAGGAGCGAATTATCAAATTGTGGATGGTTTGGAGGCAGGAGAAGAAGTGGTTACTAATGGCACTTTTGTGATTGATGCCACAGCACAAATAAACAACCAAGATAGTATGATGAATAGTCATCTAAAAGAGAATCAAACCTTTGATTATTCCTATCCTCTAAGTGATTCCAAACTTATAGTAAAAGATTTTAAAAATCAACTTTCTATCTTTACAGCTACCTATTTAGAACTTAAAAAAGCCTTTGTGAAAAGCGATGGAAAAACGGCTGCTTCCATAGCACTTAACATGTTAGAACAACTGAAAGAATGGAATGTAGAGAGTTTACCAAATACGCTTTTTTCGTTTTGGAAAGAAGAACAAAAAAAGACCACAAGAGCCTTAACTGAAATTTCAATTGAGCAAAATATAGCCCAACAACGTGAGCAATTTGTTGTTGTATCAAAATCTTTAATTGCCATTGTTGAGACTTTTGGCGTGCCCGAGCAAAAGCTGTTTGTGCAACGTTGCCCTATGGCTAACAATACTGTTGGTGCAGATTGGTTAAGTGATCAAGCAGTGATAGAAAACCCATATTATGGTTCTACCATGTTGCGTTGTGGCAGTGTGGTGGATACCCTCAAAAATTGATACAAATAGAATTCAAAAACAATCTTAAATTTAATCTGTAAAAACGATCCTTATGAAAACAACTTTCTTTTCTCTCACAATCCTACTTTTATCAATGGGTCTCTTCCTCGGTTCATGTAAAAATCAAACCCCTAAAAAAGAACACTCGATGGAACATCATGCAGAAGAACACAAAGAGCATGACAAGACAGAAAACAAGGCCTATACCTCAGCCTATGTTTGCCCCATGCATTGTGATGATAGTGGCAATGCGAATCCTGGTAAATGTCCAGTGTGAGGCATGGATTATGTTAAAAATGAAAACCATCCACAAGCACATCAATAAACAACCCTTCAAGGTTACTAAAAACTTTAGTTCGATTGTTTTAGCTTTTTAAACTTTCATAAAAGTTGGCTATTGCCACGTTTTGCCAAGGTATCACAAAAAGAATCCCAATAAACAAGGTAAAAATGGTGAGTAAATACCAAGGGATAAATCTCAAAATAAGGCCAAAAAGTTGCATTTTATGCCCATCCATCATTTTCCAACTTTTTTGGAGTGCTTCTGTAGCCGTCAGACTACGATTTTCAGCCAAAATAAAGTAGGCCATTGAAAGACCTAAGGCAATAATAATGCCGGGCACAATCAATAGCGCTAAACC
>JBMYZB010000031.1:0-14437 GCA_049609945.1 Flavobacteriaceae bacterium | reverse complement strand
AGGACCCTCTGATTAACAGTCAGATGCTCTAACCAACTGAGCTAAGGAGGATTATTTAGGGGGCAAATATAAAGGATTTATAACATTAAACAAACGAAAAAATGCAAGTGGAAATACTTTTATTTTTCCGCCTTTGCTTTTGTCTAAAGTCTATCTGCCCAAAACATATGCAAAAAACAGAGGTGCCACAATAGTGGCGTCACTTTCAATCACAAATTTTGGGGTGTCTATGCCCAGCTTTCCCCAGGTGATTTTTTCATTGGGCACAGCCCCCGAATAAGAACCATAACTGGTGGTAGAATCGCTAATTTGACAAAAATAGCTCCAAAAAGGGGTGTCTGTTTCTTCCATGTCTTGCGCCAAAAGCGGCACTACACAAATAGGAAAATCACCTGCAATACCCCCACCTATTTGAAAAAAACCGATACCATTTTCTGCATTTTTGGGATACCATTGAGCCAAAAAGGTCATATATTCTATACCGGTTTTCACGGTGTGGGCTTGCAATTCCCCTTTGAGCACATAAGAAGCAAAAATATTCCCCATGGTGCTATCTTCCCAACCTGGCACAACCATGGGGAGGTTTTTTTGTGCAGCAGTATACATCCAAGAATCCTTAGGGTCAATTTCAAAATCTTTTTCTAAGTTGCCTGAAAGAATTAATTGATACATAAATTCATGTGGAAAATAGCGTTGGCCACTTTCTTCGGCTTCTTTCCAAAGTCGCAGGAGGTGTTTTTCCAATTTTCTAAATGCTGCTTCTTCGGGAATGCAAGTGTCGGTTACCCGGTTGAGCCCTTCTTCTAAAAGTGCCCATTCCTCTTGCGGGGTTAAGTCTCTGTAGTGGGGTACCCTTTTGTATTTAGAATGGGCCACTAGATTCATGATGTCTTCTTCCAGATTAGCTCCAGTACAGGAAACAATTTGCACCTTGTCTTGCCGAATAATTTCAGCAAAAATTTTACCAATTTCTGCCGTACTCATGGCTCCGGCCAAACTCACTAACATTTTTCCTTCTTGTGCTAGTTGTTGATTGTATGCTTCAGCAGCGTCAACCAAAGCGGCAGCATTGAAGTGCAAAAAATGATTTTTTAAAAAACGCGTTATGGGGCCTTTTTTTGTGGGTGTCATAATTATTGATTTTTAGAAAATTGATAGCTTAACATTTTATAATAAAGCTTTGCCACCAGAAAATCTGGGGCTTTATTGTGGGCATTCGGACAAAGTTCTACAATATCAAAACCTACTACATTTTTTGTGTAAAACACCTTTTTTAAAAAGGCAAGGGTTTCATTCCAATACAAACCTCCAGGTTCCGGAGTTCCTGTGGATGGCATAATGGATGGATCTAACACATCCAAATCAAAGGTAATAAACACATTTTCGGTCATTTGTTCCAGAGCATTGTCCATCCAAAAATCATCTTCTATCATTTCGTGTGCAAAATAGACTTTATCTAGATCCATATAACTTTTCTCAGATACGTCCATAGAGCGAATACCCACTTGAATGAGTTGCGTTTGTTGACTGGCTTCGTGCACCGCACAAGCGTGGTTGTATGGAGACCCCTCATATTCTTTGCGCAGATCGGCATGGGCATCCAAATGCAAGACGGTAAGATTTTCAAAGGCTTCATTAAACGCCCTAATTGTGCCTATAGACACTGTGTGTTCTCCACCAAAAACGGTCACAAATTTTTTCCGAAGAATATATTCTTTAACCTTTTGGTGAACAGCCTTTACCATTTTTTCCGGGTCTATTTTTTCAGCAATAGAATCGGAAATATAAATCCCTTGCCGATAAACTTCGGTGTCGGTTTCAATGTCATATAATTCCATGTTTTCTGAAGCTTCTAAAAAAGCCTCAAAGCCCTTATCAGCCCCTTTTTGCCATGTGCTTGTGCCGTCAAAAGGAACCGGAATTAAAACAATTTTAGATTGGTTTGCTTGGGCAAATTCATGTGAAATACCAGCAAATGTTTTGTTATTATTCATAGCCTAAAAGGGTTAAAAAATTGTGTTTGGATTGTTGTTCATTATGGATTTTAATTTGCAGTTCGTGGTTTTCATACTTTTGAATCAAAAGGTGTTTGGGTTGTGGAATCAAACAATGTTGCAAACCCCCATAACCCCCAATATTGTCTTGATATGCGCCAGTATGGAAAAATCCAATATACAAGGGTTTTTTAGGGTCATAAACAGGTAAATAAATGGCGTTTACGTGCTGTTCGCTGTTGTAATAATCATCACTATCACACGTAAGTCCACCCAACAATACTCGTTCATAAGCATCATTCCAACGGTTGACGGGTAACATCAAAAAGCGCTTGTTGATGGCCCAAGAGTCAGGTAGAGTGGTGATAAAAGAAGAGTTGATCATGTTCCATTTTTCACGATCATTTTGCTTCTTTTGATATAGCACTTCATAAATCATACCTCCACTTTCGCCCACAGTAAAACTGCCAAATTCCGTAAAAATATCAGGGGTGGCCACTCCAGCTTCCTCACACATGAGTTGAATTTGATGGATTATCTCTTCTATAATATAAGTGTAATCAAATTCAAAGTTCAATGCGTTTTTTATAGGAAAACCACCGCCAATATTAAGACTATCCACACTTGGACAAATCTTTTTAAGCTTTACATAAATTTTTAAACATTTTAGCAATTCGTTCCAATAGTAGGCATTGTCTTTGATCCCCGTATTAATAAAAAAGTGTAACATTTTAAGTTCCACTTGGGGGTTGTTTTTGATTTGTTTTTCATAAAACGGGATAATATTTTTATAGCCAATCCCTAAACGAGAGGTATAAAACTCAAATTTGGGTTCTTCTTCTGAGGCAATGCGTATACCAATTTTAAAGTTTGACTTAATTTTTTGGGTTAACAGAGGTATCTCTTCATAATTGTCTATAATGGGAATACAATGTTCTTGCCCACTGTCAATCAAACTGGCAATATTGTCAATATATTGCTCTCGCTTAAAACCATTACATAAGATATAGGTTTGGGGGCCAATGTCTCCCGAGGCAATAAGTGATTCAACAATGTTGATATCAATGGCGGAGGAGGTTTCTATATGAATGTCATTTTTTAGGGCCTCAAGCATTACATGCTTAAAATGAGCACTTTTTGTGCAATAGCAATAGTGATACTTGCCTTTGTAGTTTGCTTTTTTCATGGCATCAATAAACCACTTTTTTGCTTTTTGAATATTGCTGGAAATTTTAGGTAAATAAGTGAACTTTAGAGGGGTGCCATGAGTTTTGACCAATGCCATCAAATCGAGTTGTTGAAATTGCAAAGAATCATTATTGAGGCTGAATTCTTCTTGGGGAAAATCGAAAGTTTGTTCTATAAAATCGACATATCGGGTATTCATAATTTCTAAAAAGTTGTGGGTTAAAACAAAGGCATGTTGTTAAACAAGCACATAAGGTTTTCGAAAAGGAAGAAGTACCTAAACTCTTATGGGCAAACTAAACCCACAAATCTCTAGAAGAAAAGTGTGCCTTAGCACAATATTTAAAAGCGATGAAATCAAAACCGATGTTACTCGCCCCCGGGAGGAAACAATAAAACGAAACCGAATACCAGCCCGTTTTCTGATATGTAAAACACCGTTCATGTTTTTCAAAAAGTGAGCTAAATTACACTTTTTATATAAACAAAATTAAAAAACTTCTTTTTCGTGAAAATTAGTTTTGACTAAAAACCCATACCTTGCTCTAAAGCCAATCAAATGAAGCTGTATGATTAAAAAATTTTTGTTACTCAGCGGTCTGATATTATTGAGCTGTCAGCCTAAAACACCCAAAAAATGGGTAGCCATTGGCGATTCCATAACCTATTTAAATGATCATAAAGATGAAACGGGATATCGTGTAAGCAAAGGCTACCTTACAGCGGTTACAGAAAAACTCCCCAACCTTCATGTAATCAACAAAGGTTATAACGGTTGGACCGTTATTAGAATAGCAAAAAACCTCGACAAAATAGAAATTCCTCCAGCCGACTATTACACCATTTTTTTAGGCACTAACGATTGGTGGAGAGGTAACCCTCTAGGCTCACTGGAAGATTATAACAAAAATACTGGTACCACAACCGTATTGGGCGCTTACCGTGTAATTGTAGATCATTTAAAAGCTCTAAATCCCGCCGCCCCAATTATTTTGATAGCACCTATGCAACGCGTAGATTTTGTTTATATCAACAATCCCCACAACAATGCTTTGGGTTCTTATGACCCCAAAAACGAGCAATATTTAGAGGCTTTTGCCAATGCCTTCAAAACCCTTGGTAAGGCAGAAGGTTTTCCTACATTAGACCTATATCATCATCCCCAATTGCAACACCACCAATTGGTTCAATTCAAACGCCTAAAAAACCCTGAAACGGGTAACTATCAAAATTATACCTATCCCGATTATATCGGCCTTCCTTTCAATCCAGAAACAGATCATTACCCTTACCCCCCTGAGGCTATTGGAATGACCTATGACGGCCTCCACCCATCAGACCTAGGCAATGCAATAATTGCTACAGCCTTGATAGCTATTTTTGAAGATCTGCAATAATTTTTCTAAATGTGATACCCTTATTGGAAGTTTTTTCGACAAAAAATAAATACTATTTAAAATTAATCTAAATAAACTTGCCAATTAAAAAATTCTCTTTTACTTTAGGCAACGTTATTTTTAATTAATCTAAATTAATGGATAATTTTAAGCTGCTCGGTTTTCTTCTGATGGCTTGCACAGCTTGGGGTCAAAAAGAAAAAGGAAAGGTGGTTTTGGATACTGTGCAACGATTAGATGAAGTTATTCTAGAGGCTAATACCATTTTAAGCAATAAATATGTAGCTCAAAATCGAACCGGTGCAGCTTATTATATATCGACCAAAGAGCTTAAAAAGTTCAACCCTAATGACATCAACAGAGTGCTACAAAGTGTGCCTGGGGTCAATTTTTATGAAGAAGATGGTTTTGGTTTGCGGCCCAATATTTCGTTGCGAGGTACTTCGCCTCAACGCAGTTCCAAAATCACCTTGATGGAAGATGGAGTGCTTATTGCTCCAGCACCCTACAGTGCCCCAGCAGCCTATTATTTTCCTACTATTGCCCGCATGCAAGCCGTAGAAATTTTAAAAGGTAGCAGCCAAGTGCAGTATGGTCCGTTTACCACTGGGGGAGCAATCAACATGGTTTCAAGCGCAATCCCAGATAGCCTCAGTCTCCGTTTAGGTTCGCGGTATGGCAGTTTTAACACTACCCAAATACAAGCTTCGATTGGACAAACTTTGGGTCGCCTAGGCTATCTTTTAGAATATCAAAATAGCCGTTCCAGTGGCTTTAAACAATTAGTCAATAATCAAAATACTGGCTTTAAGATTACAGACATGCTTGGTAAATTAAGGTGGACAACATATCCAAATGCACAAACACCGCAGTATATAGAGCTTAAATATCACTTCTATAATCAAACCTCAAATGAAACCTATTTGGGCCTAAGCGAAGATGACTTTAACAATACCCCTTTTTTGCGTTATGCAGCTTCTTCAGAAGACCAAATGAAAGCCGAGCGCACACAGTTTATGCTCACTCACGTAGTAGATTTTTCTACCCAATTTAAAGTGATTACTAATGTCTACCAAAATCGTTTTTCACGAAACTGGTATAAATTGGATGATGTCGTTTTTGGTAACGAAAAAAAGAATTTAACTACTGTATTAAATGACCCTTTTCAATTTTCAAACCACATGCAAATTCTACGAGGCACTCGCAATGGCGGTAGCAATGCCTTATGGGTAAAAGCAAACAACAGAGCCTACACGGCAAGAGGCATCCAGACCAAAATAGACTACCATTGGTATGACACTCAAGGGTCTTTTCACGATATTGAAGTGGGCGGGCGTTTGCATTATGACGAAGAAGACCGCTTTCAATGGGAAGATGGCTACAGCATCTCCAATGGCCAAATGGCTCTTACCACTTTAGGACCCCGGGGGGCACAAGGCAATCGGATTTCAAAGGCCAATGCCCGTGCAGCCTATGCCTTGTATAAATACAAATGGAAAAACCTAACCCTCACTCCCGGTTTTCGCTATGAACACATCATTTTGGCACGTGAAGACTATGGAAAAGATGACCCCGATCGCACAGCATTGGCCTTACAAACTCGTAAAAATATTGTAAAAGAAGTTATTCCTGGAATGGGTTTTAATTATAATTTCTCTAACCAATTATCATTGTTTGGAGGCGTACACAAAGGCTTTTCTCCTCCCGGAAACGCCCCCGGAGAAAAAGCTGAAGAAAGCCTAAATTATGAATTGGGAACACGGTTTTTAGCGGGAAACCTTAGGGGAGAATGGATAGGTTTTTTTAATAACTATACCAATTTATTGGGCTCCGATTTGGCTGCTAGTGGGGGTACAGGTTCTTTAGACCAATTTAATGCCGGAGCGGTCCATGTGAGCGGTTTTGAGGTTTTGTTGAATTATGACTTTCAAAAGGCTAACGCCAAAATCAATGTGCCCCTTTCAATTGCTTACACTTTAACTAATGCTCTCTTTAAAAGTGATTTTGGAAGTAAAGAAGATATTTGGGGACAAGTAAAAACGGATGATCGAGTGCCCTACATTCCGCAACATCAATTCAATTTTACAACAAGCCTTGTACACCCTCGCTATGAATTTAATTTCAATTTACGTTATAACGGAGCCTTTAACACCCAAGCTTCCAACGGAGGTTTGGTAGACCCAAAGCCCATTGCTTCTAATGTGGTGGTAGACCTTTCAGCAAAATATCCAGTGGCGTCAAAAACACTTCTAACCGCACATGTGATCAATTTATTTAATCAAGTATATGCTGCCTCTAGAGTTCCCTCAGGACTTCGCCCCGGACACCCTTTTGGAATCTATGCCGGACTTGAAATAAACTTGTAGCGCCAACAATCATTGGTTTTTTGAAGGTTATTTATGGGTGATGTTCGTTGGGATTGTATTGAATTTTAAATAAAATCTCATTTTTACGGTTCAAAACTTGATAGGGTGAATTATAGACCAAAAGAAGTGGTTCATCTATAATTTTTAGTTGGTTCTTTTCAATAATATCTCTCAGCTTTTGAGTTGCTCTTTTGCTAATCCAGTCAAAGGAATAGCCGCCAAAGGTGTACGCAATAAAATAAGCAGGTTCAGATTCATATACCGCCACTTGTTGAGATACAGATTTTGGAACGTTTTCTGGTGTAAAATGTTTAGGGAGGATAAATTCCATCATACGCGCACCCTCCTTTTCTTGCATATAGACAGGGGTGGTCATGGCAATTTTTTGACCCGTTGAGTTTCTCCCAGAGATAAATCCAAAAAGAGAAGAGAAGCCATTACTTTGATAGGTTTTGATTCGCATCACAGATGGGTAATAGCGAATTTCAGCATCACCAACCTTTTTTATTACCTCAAAAGCCTGTGTCTCGTATTTTTGAGCCATAACTAATTGTAAACATAAGAGACTTAATAGAACGCTCCACCAAATCGTCTTCATAATAGCAATTTTTAGCAAAATACAACTATTTCAGTAGAATTTTTGAAGTGATTTGATCCAAATAAGCTGCCTTAGATTCGAAGCCTTGTCTTGTTGGGCTTTAACTCACCAACACCTTAAACAGGCCCTTATTAATGATCTATTTTTTTCTCCAACATCAATACCAATAAAACCTGATATTTTGAACTGATAATTATTTAGTTAAGAGAGGCTTTCGAACTATAAACAGCCTTCCTAAACTCTTTTTGAATGTCAAATGAAAATTCTCTGGCCCGAGTCATAAACAGTCCAAAAAGGTTTTTTTCTCGGTCAATCCAAAAATGTGTGTTATGATAGCCAGACCATCCATAGATCCCTTTAGAACTGTTGGTGCCATCGCTTTTGGGATCGTTTAACACAAAAAGAGAATAGCCATAATCAAACGGATCATTAGGCATTTTGGTGTAGGATTGTGTCATCTCTTCAATACTTTTTTCAGAAATAATGGCAGTATTATTAAACCGCCCTCCATTGACCAACAGGGTGCAAAATTTGGCATAATCATTTAGGGTAGAGGTGAGGCCCTCCCCACCAAAGTAAGCCCTGTTTTTGGGGTCATAGGTCAATTCATCCAAAGCATTGGTATATCCCTTTAGACTACCATTGTTTATAAACAAGGGCTGGAAACGATTGCGGTCTTGTTCGGTTAAATAAAATTTAGTGTCGTCCATCCCCAGCGGATCAAAAAGGGTTGTTTTTAAATAGTCATAAAAAGAGGTTTTGGTAACCACTTCAACAATACATCCCAAAAGGGCCATATTAAGGCCATATAAATAGTCGCTGCCTGGCTCAAAGTTAACGGGCTGTTTGGCCACGTCGGCAACAAATTCCTTTAAATTGTTGTATTTGATGGTGCTGGTAAAAAATTGTGGATTGCCATAATAACCATAACCCGACCGATGGGTCATAAGATGGAATACGGTTAGGTCTTTTTTACATGGATAAAGGTTTCCTTGGTCATCTTTACATTGTAGGTTTTTAAATGCAGGTAAATACTTAGAAACTTTATCATCAAAATTAACAAGTCCCTTTTCTTTAAGGGTCATCATGGCCACAATAGTGATGGGTTTTGACATGGACCAAATTGGGAAAATGGATTGATGGGTAATGGCCTTTCCATTTTTGTGCATGCTATTTTCAATGTGGTGATACACAACCTTACCGTTTTGATAAACTAGCGCTACATTGCTGCCTGTTGTTTCGGTTTGTATGAGTTTTTTCTGAAAGGCTTTAACTTCTTCAAATTGAGAAAAGCTTATTTGACAAACAAAAAGGATGACGAGAGTTAATATGATTTTCTTCATGATTACGGATTGGTTAATGGTTATAAAGTTAATAATTTCGTGGAATTAGAAACAGAGGATTGTTTACACTATTGATATAAGAAAATTTTGGACTCACTGGGTTTCTGGCACTATTTCAATTTTTGAATTAAAATAAAAGCTATCTCAGAAACGGAGAGGATTTATCCAAAAATGGCCCGGATAAGATCATTGCCGTTGGCATACAGCACCAAAGCCATAAGTAAGAAAAACCCTGTCATTTGGGCATATTCCATAAACTTGTCGTTGGGCTTTCGGCCGGTTAGCATTTCATAAAGCAAAAACATAACATGGCCTCCATCTAAAGCGGGAATAGGCAACACATTCATAAAAGCTAAAATAATAGAGATCAAGGCAGTGCTGCTCCAAAAGCCACGCCAGTCCCACGCCGAAGGAAAGAGATTGCCAATGGTGCCAAAGCCGCCCAATTGGGAAGCGCCTTTTTTGGTGAATATATACTTGAACTGAGCCACATAATCGTAGAGTGTCCAATAGGTGTGTCCAAAGCCCTCCACAATACTTTCCGAAAAACTTAAATCACGGGTGCTAAAGTGGATATCAAAGCCTCCAGGTAAAACTCCAATTTTGCCTTCTGCATTGGGTTCCAAGGCTAGCGTATCCAACAGGTTGTCTCTCTTGATCACTAACGAAAAAGAGGCGCCTTCTTGCCCCTGAATGGCTGTAATGAAATCTGACCAATTAGCAATAGGTGTATTGTTAAGTGCTTCAATTTGGTCATTAGCTTGCAATCCGACTTGTTCCGCAGGGCTGCCAGGCTGTACCGATCCAATGCGGTTAGGATATTGTGGCAAAAGAG
The DNA here is from genome assembly GCA_049609945.1 of Flavobacteriaceae bacterium. Taxonomy (GTDB): domain Bacteria; phylum Bacteroidota; class Bacteroidia; order Flavobacteriales; family Flavobacteriaceae; genus JADHMP01. The sequence continues at coordinate 4,716 of JBMYZB010000031.1, read as the reverse complement.
GCATCGTTTCTCCACTCTGAAACATTTGGTCGCCAAAATCTTCTGGAATTTGAACTGTTCGGGTTTGGCCGTTTTGGCCTTGCACAGTCACTTCTTTCACATTGCGCAAGAGCAAAAGGCGATTGACATCCAATACATTTTCCAGTGTTTGTCCATCAACATTTAGAATTTGATCTCCATTTTTAAAACCCACCGTTTCGGCTAAGGGAGACGGATTGAATCCACCCAGCAAATCGTCATTACTTAAGGTGCTTTTGCCCCACACAAACAACACCATCATATAAATCAAAAATCCCAAAAGGAGGTTTACTGTCACCCCGCCCAACATGATAATAAGGCGCTGCCAAGCTGGTTTGGATCTGAATTCCCAAGGTTGAGGAGGCCCTTGCATTTGTTCGGTGTCCATACTTTCATCAATCATGCCCGAAATTTTTACATAGCCGCCCAAGGGTAACCAGCCAATGCCATAAACCGTATCGCCAATTTTTTTCTTAAATAAAGCAAATTTAACATCAAAAAAGAGGAAGAATTTCTCCACTCTTGTTTTGAATAGGCGGGCTGGAATAAAATGCCCTAATTCATGTAAAATAATTAGGAGCGATAAACTAAGTAAGAGTTGAATAGCTTTAACGAAAAATGGACTCATAGCATGAAAATTCTGTCAAAAGTAGCACTTTAAAACCCATTAAAAAAATAAGCCAACCCAAGCCTATAAATATTTAACATTTTCTAAACGCTCTGGGTTGAAATTCCTACTTTTGTGGCTGTAAACCGATGCGCAATTTTTATAAAAAATATCGTTTGTTTATCCACACGCTTGGTGGGATATCTGTGCTCACCTTAGCTCTTTTTTATCAGGCCCTTAAACCCGAACAGCGCTTGCCCATTTATCAACCCGCCATGGTCAATTATGAATTGGTGGACAGCACCTTGCAGCATCAAAAAAAATTCCACCACATTGCCGATTTTAATTTACGCAACCAAAACGGGCAATGGGTGAGTCAAAAAGACTACCAAAATAAAATTTATGTGGCTGATTTTTTCTTTACCACCTGTCCCACCATTTGCCCTGTGATGACCAAAAATATGGCCGCCCTTCAAGAGGTCTTTTTAAACGATCCGCAAATCAAGTTGCTCTCCCATTCGGTAACGCCCGAAATAGATTCTGTGGCTCAATTAAAGAAATATGCTTTAGAAAAAGGAGTGAACGATCAAAAATGGAATTTGGTAACCGGCGATAAAAAACAAATTTACCAACTCGCTAGAAAATCTTACTTGGCCGTAAAAGAAGACGGCGACGGCGGCCCCTTCGATATGATCCATACCGAAAATTTTATTTTGGTGGATCCCGATAAACGTATTCGAGGTTTTTATGATGGCACCAACAGTCAAGAAATGGAGCAACTCATCCAAGATGTCTCCACCCTCAAAGCAGAATATTTCAATTAAATTTTCACCTCCTTTTATTTCCCGGCAAACAAGACACTTTTTTGCTTATTTTTGCTCTTTAAAATGATTCTAAATAATGATTTCCCTTGATACATTGCAATTGGGCCAATCGGGACATATTGAATATATAGAAACTGATTTTCTTCCTCTAAAACTGATCGAAATGGGGTGTTTGCCGGGCAATGCCATTACTTTAATTCAAAAAGCCCCTTTTAATGATCCGCTTTACATTAAAATTGACGATTCCTTTTTAGCCATTCGAAAAGAAACCGCCCAACATATTTTTGTGCAACTCCAATAGATTTATGGCAAAAACCCTCAATGTTGCACTGCTAGGAAATCCTAATACCGGAAAAACCTCCGTGTTTAATCAACTCACAGGCCTCAATCAAAAAGTGGGTAATTATCCCGGCATCACTGTAGACAAAAAACAAGGGAGTTGCCGCTTGGATCGCAACACCAAAGCCCATATTATTGATCTGCCGGGCACCTACAGTCTCAATGCTTCCTCTATGGACGAAAGTGTGGTGATTGAGTTATTGCTTAACAAAACAGACAAAGACTATCCGGATGTGGCCGTGGTCATTACCGATGTGGAAAACCTAAAACGAAATTTGTTGTTGTTTACGCAAATTAAAGATTTGGAAATTCCCACCCTTTTGGTCATCAACATGACAGATCAAATGAAGCGTAAAGGCATAATGCTTGATCTGCCCAAAATGGAAGCCCTGTTAGACACCAAAGTGGTGCTCACTAGCATGCGTAAAAAAAAAGGCATTGAAAAACTCAAAGAAGAATTACTTAACTTCAGAGAACTCTCCGCCAAACCCTGTTTAGATGTCACGCAAATTGACCCCTCCTATTTTGAAAGCCTTCAAAAGACGTTTCCCAAACAATCCTTATATAAGCTTTGGTTGGTCATTACCCAAGACGTAAACTTCTCCAAATTAGACCGACAGCGGGTGTCTGATGCCGCAGCCTTTAAAACCCAATCGGAGCCCGTCTTAAAAAAAATGCAACAAAAAGAAACCATTAAGCGCTATCAGTTTATCAATGGTGTTTTAAAGGAAACCTACACTGTCAATAGAGAAATAGCAACCGATTTTCGCAGTCGATTAGACCGTATTTTGATTCACAAGGTCTGGGGATATCTCATCTTTTTTGTGATTTTACTCACCATTTTTCAAGCCATTTTTGATTGGAGCAGCATTCCTATGGATGCCATTGATTCTTTTTTTGTGAACCTAAGTGAAACCCTAAAAGAACAATTGCCCCCCGGGATGTTTACCGCCTTACTCACCGAGGGTATTTTAGCCGGTTTGGGTGGCATCGTAATTTTTATTCCGCAAATAGCCTTTTTGTTTCTTTTTATTTCCATTTTGGAAGAAACAGGCTATATGAGTCGGGTTGTATTTTTAATGGACAGAGGGCTGAGGCGTTTTGGCTTGAGTGGAAAAAGTGTAATTCCTCTCATTTCTGGAACAGCCTGTGCCATTCCGGCCGTGATGGCCACACGCAATATCGAAAACTGGAAAGAACGCCTTATCACCATTCTAGTAACTCCCTTCACTACCTGTTCTGCCCGCTTGCCGGTTTATTCCATTTTGATTGCCCTAGTCATTCCTCAAGGTTATTTTTTAGGCATGAACTACCAAGGCCTCACCCTCATGGCACTCTATTTAATAGGATTTGGCATGTCCCTTTTGGCCGCTCTTTTGTTGAGTAAAACTCTTAAAATAAAATCCAAAAGCTATTTTGTGATTGAAATGCCCAACTACAAATTACCCTTGCTTAAAAATGTGGGCATTACCGTTTGGGAAAAAACACGCAGTTTTGTAACCGAAGCCGGAAAAATTATCATGGCCATTTCTATTTTACTTTGGATTTTGGCCTCCTATGGCCCCGGTGAACCCTTTCAAAAGGCAGATGAAATAATCATGTCCGAATATCCTGAACTCCATGGCGAGGCTAAAACACAAAAAGTAAACGCCTTCCGCTTAGAACATTCTTACATAGGGCTGCTTGGAAAAGCCATAGAACCAGCCATTACGCCCCTAGGCTATGACTGGAAAATTGGCATTGCGCTCATTTCTTCTTTTGCTGCACGCGAGGTTTTTGTGGGCACCTTGGCCACCATATACAATGTTGAAAATGATGCCGATGAAACCATTAAAAACCGCATGGCGCAAGAGGTAAATGCCCAAGGGGCCCCTTTGTTTAATTTGGCTTCGGGCATTTCGCTTATGCTGTTTTATGCTTTTGCCATGCAATGTATGAGCACCTTGGCCATAGTCAAAAAAGAAACCAACAGTTGGCGCTGGCCATTGTTGCAACTTTTATTTATGACTTTTTTGGCCTATCTTTCAGCCTTCACTAGTTATCAAATCTTAAGCTAATGGGGGCTCTTGTTCAAACCGGGTTAGTCATTTTTGCAGTAGTGGTAGCCTTGGGTTTTTTGCTTAAAAAATTCTTTTTTAAACCCAAAAAGAAAAACAATGCATGCGCATCAGATTGTAAGTGCCATTAGTCGTCATATTTTATAAATAAGCCTACTAGAAGAAAAAACTCTTTTTTCACTCCCTTTTTTTGAATTTAAAAAAAAAGGCTATCTTCCAGTCACTAAACAAACGAATTTAAACATGACAAACAGTAAAAGACTCTTTTACGGCAGTTGTTTTGCTCTCATCACAACAGCCTTCTCCTTTAGTATTCGCGCTGGTATTTTACCTCAATTGGGCGATCAATTTCAATTAAATGCACAACAACTAGGGTTTATTAATTCCATGTGGTTTTTAGGTTTTCCCATTTCTATGATCTTAGGTGGGCTTTTTTATCATACCATTGGGCCCAAGCGTATCATGCAATTTGCTTTTCTAACCCACACCTTAGGGATCATTCTCACCATATATTCCGGAGGTTACACGGGTTTACTCCTCTCCACCTTGCTCATTGGTATTGGAAATGGATGTACGGAGGCGGCATGTAACCCGATGATTGCCGATGCCAATGAAGGCAAACAAATGAACACTCTCTTAAATCGATTCCATATGTGGTTTCCGGGAGGTATTGTTATAGGAAGTTTGGTCTCCAAATTTATGACCGATGCCGCCTTGGGATGGCAAGCACAAATTTGGATCATTATGATTCCTACGCTTATTTATGCATACCTCTTTATGGGACAAGAATTTCCAAAGCCCAAAGTGCAGGCAGCTACTTCTGTGAGTGAAAATTTAAAGTCGATGGCTTCGCCCATTTATATCTTTATTT
>JBMYZB010000030.1:0-14802 GCA_049609945.1 Flavobacteriaceae bacterium | reverse complement strand
CAGAACAAGGGGTGGGTGGGTGGGGCGCTACCCTTGAGAACGGGCACAAAACTTTGACCGTCAATAATTTGTACTGTAGATGGATTTTCTACTTGTGCCATTTCTAAAATAGTGGTAAAAAAATCTTCAATAATCACGGGATGTGAAGTTGTTGTTCCCGACGGCGTTACGCCAGGCCAATGGGCCAACATGGGCACTCTGATCCCGCCCTCATAAATAGATCCTTTACCACTGGCTAAAGGTCGGTTATGGGTGTGCTTCTCTCCTCCTCTGGCCACAGCACTTAAACCTCCATTATCAGACATAAAGAGGACAATGGTGTTGTCTGCCAGTGCTTTGTCATCAAGAAAATCTAATACCTTCCCTAAGGCATGATCCATACTTTCAATCATGGAGGCATAACGCGCTTCTGGTTCTTCCAATCCCTGCTTACGGTATTTTTCAACAAAACGATCATCCGGTTTTAAGGGCGTATGTACGCCATAGGTAGCAAAATACAAGAAAAAAGGTTGCTGTTGAGCGACTGGTTTTGTTAAGGCTTTCAACACCTCTTGCGTTAAAACTTCTGTTAAGAAAATATCTTGTCCGTGATAGGCTTCCAATCCTGGCACCGCCCATACTTCTTGTCCTGGAACACCGTTGCCAAAGTTTTCCTTACCTAAATAACTACTAGGAGCCCCCGCTGCATGGCCGGCAATATTGACAGCAAAACCTAAATTTTTTGGATTGGAAGACGAATAGCCAATGGCTCCAAAATGAGCTTTCCCAGCATGTATAGTATAATAGCCTTGCTGGGTTAATAATTGAGGTAGAGGAGTTGCATGCACTGCGTTGGGCGTATCAGCCTCCAAGCCAATGCCGTTATAATTCCAATCTGGAAATCCAAGGGTTGGATGATTTTTTTCCATGGGTTGCTGTTGATCTGGACGTAATGTCCAGTTGGTCACTCGATGGCGAGCAGCATTCATCCCTGTCATTAAACTGACCCGCGTGGGCGAACAAACGGGAGTGGCATAGGCATTTGTAAACTTAACACCTTTTGCCGCCAAGCGTTCCATGTTTGGCGTTTTATAACGCTCATTCCAAGGGGTAGCCTTATTCCAAAAAGGCACCGAAGTGTCTTGCCAACCCAAGTCATCCACAAAAAATAAAACAATATTGGGAGGTTGGGAAACGGGGTTTTCGCATCCCCAAAAAGAACCGATTGCAAAGAGCGTTAAAAGATATTTTCTCATCATTATTTAATTAAATATTAGGCGCTAAATAGAGGCCCATTTCCGAAAGCACAGGAGCCGCTTTAGCATCTTGTATTGTAAATCGTACTGCTTCTACTTCGGTGGTTTCAAAACGCACTAATCGTTTATTCCCAATGGTGGTGCTTTCTTTAACCGTTTTCCATTCCCCATTGGTTTTTACTTCCAGGGTAAACGCTTTGATACGCTGCCCCATTGGCAGATATTCCCGTACCTGAAAAACATTAGCTTTTTGTGGAGCCTCTAGAGTAGCGGTTAAAACCACTGGTTTGTCCACATCCTTAGCTGCCCAATGGGTGTCATTATTGCCGTCCAAAAGAGCGTTCGGGTCATAGCTGCTTCGTGTTTGTTGCGCACTGAACTGAGCGCCATGCAATACATTTTGTTTAAAAGTGGCCTGAACAAAAGCCGCCAACTCCATTAGTTTTTCTTCATCATTTTCATGAATCAACCCTCTATCATCCACAGGAATATTAAGCAAAAGCGAACTGTTTAATCCCACCGAGTTAAAATAAATGTCAACCAACTTTTCTACCGATTTGACCTCCTCGTCTTGTTCGGGGTGATAATACCATCCTGGGCGAATAGATACATCCGTTTCTGTGGGAATCCAATGCGTTCCGTTTTCCTGGCCAGGGGCAAAACGATGGAAATCGGGCATTCCGCCATAAACACTGTCACGATATATGGGCGACCATGTGGTTTCGGCAGCATATCCCTTTTCATTGCCCACCCACCGAATGTCTGGGCCTGCATCGCTAAACATTACTGCTTGGGGTTGCAACTCACGCACCAAAGCATGCGTATTAGGCCAATCGTAATAGTTTTTTTTATCTACAAGACGCTCTTCATTAGCCCCACCATAATAGCCATCGCCACCATTGGCGCCATCAAACCAAACCTCAAAAACAGTTCCGTATTTGGTTAATAATTCTTTCAATTGATTCCTAAAATAAGTGATGTATTCTGCAGTGCCATACGCTGGGTGATTACGATCCCAAGGAGAGAGATAGATCCCCAATTGTAAATCGTATTTTTCACAAGAGGCTGCCAGTTCTTTTATCAAATCACCTTTACCGTCTCGCCATGGGCTGTTTTTTACAGAATGTTGTGTATAGTCACTTGGCCATAAACAAAATCCATCATGGTGTTTAGCTGTGATAATGATGCCTTTCATGCCCGCCGCTTTCGTCACTCGAGCCCATTGGTCAGTGTCTAAAGCGGTAGGGTTAAATTGCTCAGGCTTTTCATTGCCGTAGCCCCACTCTTTATTGGTAAAAGTATTCATATTAAAATGAATAAAACCATAATATTCAAGGGCTTGCCAAGTCATTTGGCGCTCTGTTGGAAGAGGGCCAACAGGGGTCAAAATAGGGTCGCTTTGACATGAAATAGAAAAAATCAAAAGAAGTGGGAGGGTTTTGGTTAGGGCTTGTTGTAACATGATTTATTGTTTTTTAATTTTAGAGTCAATGATTTCCCATTCGCGAATATGGGGATGGCGATGCGCCAAAAGCACAAGGCTATCTAACGTTTTTAAGAGGCGAGGGTTTTCGTTTGCCAGATCAATGGTTTCTTTGGGATCTTTTTTTAAATCAAAAAGCTGCCAAGGGGCATTTTTATTCTTTTTTAATCCAGTTTTAACTCCTTTCCAGTTACCCATACGTAGGGCAACCTGCCCCCCTTTTTCGGGATATTCAAAATAAACATAGGGGTGCTTATTTTGTTTTCCTGGCACTCCTAAAAGCGTGGGCATAAGAGAAATGCCATCAGTAGAGCGGTTGGAGGATCCCACTAATTCGGCCAAAGTGTTATACATATCCCACTGACCTGAAATAAGCTCTGAAACACTTCCAGGTTTAATTTTATTTTTCCAGTACGCAATAAATGGCACCCGAATGCCACCTTCATACACATCCATTTTAAGCCCTTTGAGCCCTCCTGCACTATTGAAAAATGAAGCGGAAACACCACCCAAAAAAGTGGGTCCATTGTCGCTTGAAAAAAAGAGAATGGTGTTTTCTTCTTGCCCTTGAGCCACCACAGCTTCCCATATTTTACCCACCTGCCAGTCCAAATGGGTAATCATGGCCGCATAGGCAGAAAGGGGATATTCATGAGGAGAATAACCATCATCTCCGTAATAGGGTTCCTCGTCAAATTGGTTTACATATTGTCTAAGAAGGGAATCAGGTACTTGCAAAGCCAAATGCGGAATCGGTGAAGGATAATAAAGAAAAAAAGGGGTTTTTCCTGCATTTTTATCAATAAAGGCCAATGCTTTGGAAAGCATGCGATAAGGTGCATAGGCCGTCCCTTTAAAAGTATCAAAAGCCTTTTGATCAGCCTCTTTAGGAATGGATTTATGCACGCTAAAATAGGGATTGGGCAGACTATCCCATTTGCCGTTTTCCCACAAATGGGTGGGGTAATAATTGTGTGCCTGCTTTTGATCTAAATACCCATAGGCATAATCAAATCCATGCAAATTAGGATTGCCTGTTGTATCGTGCATTCCCAGACCCCATTTGCCAATGATGGCTGTTCTATAACCCTTTTCTTGCAAAAGTGTGCCAAGGGTGGGTGTGTATGGTGGGATGGGCATTTGTCCACCTTCGTTGGCGTCTTCAAAACCACCCAATTCATAGTTCCCTCTTATATAGGCGTGTCCGGCATGCAGCCCAGTAAGCAACATAAAGCGAGAGGGGGCACAAACTGGAGCCCCGGTATAATGCTGTGTAAATTTCATACCCTGAGCCGCCAAACGATCTAGGTTTGGGGTTTTAATTTTTTTTTGGCCATAAATGCCCAATTCGCCATAGCCTAAATCGTCTGCAAAAATATAAATGATATTTGGGGAAAGGGGCTTTTCAACAACTGTTGAACAAGCAGCAATACCAATCCAAACAAACGATACTAGCAAAAAACCAAAAACCTTAATTGCCGTCATTCCTTTGGGACTTAAATTTTAATAAAAATTCGGTTTTTATAGAGCCAATGGCACAAATACCAGAGTAAAAAAAGTACCCATAGGCCTAAAACCAGATCGGCAAACCACTGCGAAACAGGACCTAAAAGGGTATTGGAGTAAGGAGCAAAAACACGTTGCAGCATTCGGGCTCCTCCAATTGAAGAAAAAAGATAGATAAACAATGGATTCACACCCACCACACGGAAAAAAGTGACATTTTTTACTATGCCCTTTACATCAATTAACCAAAAACACAGGGCTAAGGCAAGAATGGCCCAGCCACCCGAAATAAATATAAACGAACTAGTGCAGATGCGTTTAATTACTGGCGTAAACGGTGTGAGAGCATAACCAACAACTAAAGCTATTAGCCCCGCATAAAATAGCCATTTTGCTTTATCTAAATTAGATTGTGAACTCAATAACCATTTTCCAGCCATAACACCCCATATGGTGTGGGCCGCGGTGGACAGGGCATTAAAAGCAGCCCAATGCCCGGGGTATTCATAACCCGAAAGAAAAATGTTGAACCAAGCTCCAAAGTTTTCCCCAGCCACAAAGGCATTGTCAAAACCGGGAATGCTAAAGAAACGATAAAGCAAGTCACTCAACAAGATGCACCCCAATGCTACGACAAATTGTAATCCATAGCCTCTTCTTGAAATCAAAAAGGCTAGCAGATAGGTGAAGGAAAGTTGTGCCAATACATTGTCAAATTGAAAAATAATTTTTTGGGGGCTAATGTTATATAAACCCCATCCGAAAAGCAATAATAAAAACGCCCTGCGAAAAGCATGCTTTTGAATGGCTGAAACAGCATCCCCCTTTTTAAGTCTATTGGCGTACGACAAGGGAATAGACACACCCACAATAAACATAAAAAACGGTTGAATTAAATCCCAAAAGTGTAAGCCTTCCCATCGCACATGGTGAAACATAAAATCGGCTATGGGAGCCACCCATGCAATGACTTCTGGAGCTTTAAGAAGCACTTCAAAAAGATGTGAAAATTCAGCGACTAAAAGGAACATGACCAAACCACGATAAAAGTCAAGTGACAATAAACGGTTTGAAAGAGAGCTGGACTGGGTCATTTTAATTCAATTTTAATGATGTTATCAATTTCGTTAAGGGCTAAAGAAGATACGTCTATTGTTAATCCAAATTTGTTTTGTTGAAAAGCTAGTTTTTGCTGAGTGTCAAAAACCGAGATTCTTTTTATTGATACTGGAAATTCCTCAATGTGTAGTTTTTTTGTGTTGGAATCCATTAAATGTAAATAGATTGTTTTTCCTTTTTGGGTGGTCACAAAACGATCATTGGGTGCCAGAGGGCCTTTGTGGGTGTTATAAATGGTGGTGCCATATTGTTCTAGCCATTTACCAATTTCTTTTAACGAAGTTACGTGTTGTGGTTGAATTTTCCCGTTGGGCATGGGCCCCACATTGAGCAACAAATTACTTCCATAGCCAGCGGCTTTTATTAAATATTGAATCAATTCTTTTTTAGACTTGTGCTTGCGGTCTTGTAAATTAAAACCCCAAGAGCCATTAATGGTTTCGCAAACCTCTAAGGGCACATCGCCAATTTGATCAGCGGCTGTTCCCCAACCCGTGGTGTTTTTTCCGGGCAAGTCTTTTTCAAACATCTGAAAATCTTCTCCTGGCAATACACCAATGTGATGATTATTCCCAACTAAAGCATTTGGCTGCAATTCATGGATCAGGCCATAGAGTTCATCATAATGCCAATCTACCTTGAGTTTACCAAACTGCTTGCCATCCCATTCTTTTTGATCCCAATGCCCATCGAACCAAATGCCACCAAGATCTCCATAATTGGTAAGTAATTCTCTTAGTTGGGTTTTCATGAAGGCTATATACTCTTCCCATGCTCCTTCGCTTCTACCAGGAATGCCTGTTCCTGTTCGCCCTCTTGGGAAATAGTCATCTCGGTACCAATCCAATAATGAATAATAAAAAAATAATTTAATGCCTTGTTGCCTACATTCATCGGCCAACGCTTTCAGCACATCCTTACCATAGGGAGTAGCTTTTACTATATTATAATCTGAGGCCTGTGTATCAAACATTGAGAATCCGTCGTGATGCCTGCTGGTAATGGTAATGTATTTCATTCCTGCATCCTTCACCAAGGCTACCCACTCTTTGGGATCAAAATCAATGGGATTAAAAAAGGCGGGGAGTTTTTCATATTCTGAAATGGAAATGTTTTGGTTGTTCATTACCCATTCACCATCGCCTAAAAGACTGTATACGCCCCAATGTACAAAAAGCCCAAATTTGGCTTGTTGAAACCAGGCACGTGCTTCTAAATTTTCTTGAGAAGGAATATATTCTTGAGCTTTGAGTTGTGGAGTAATCATCCACAGAAGGCTCCAAAGCATGAACCCTAAGACGTTTGTTTTCATTTGGCTGTTTGTTTCTCTTTCTAAATATATTAAAAAGTCGTTTATCTTTCTTTATCTTTAGAAGATTTAGAAAACAATATTCATGACAAAAAATATTTTTTACTTCAGTCTATGCTTTTTTTCAATGCTTACAGCAACAAGTCAAGATTGGGCCAATTTTGAAAAATTTAAAGCTTCTAATGCGGCACTCCCTTCCATTAATAACCAACCCCAGAGAGTGGTTTTTATGGGCAATTCCATCACCATAGGGTGGCTAAACACCCACCCTGAATTTTTTGAAGGCAAACCCTATGTGAATAGGGGCATTAGCGGACAAACCACCCCCCAAATGTTGGTTCGCTTTAGAGCAGACGTGCTCAATATTGGAGCCAAAGCGGTAGTCATTTTAGCTGGAACCAATGACATTGCTGGAAACACAGGCCCTATGACCTTAGAAATGATTTTAGACAATTTTAAATCTATGACAGAAATCGCCCAAGCCAATGGGGTAAAAGTAATTTTGTGTTCTGTGCTACCTGCCAAAGACTATCCTTGGCGTCCAGGAAAAGAACCTCATATCAAAATTCCTAAACTCAATGCCATGATCAAGGCTTATGCTGCTCAGGCAGGGGTTTATTATTTAGACTATTTCAGTGCGCTAAACAACGGTGAAAATGGATTGGCAGAAGTCCATAGTTACGATGGGGTGCACCTCACCCTTGAGGGCTATAAGGTATTAGAGCCTATGGTAGAAAAAGCCATTAACACTGTCTTGGATTAATGCCCTTTGCTCGAGTCTTTATGGCCTTAGTGGGTTTCCTTATGGGGTGCCAGTCGGTTCCTAAAACAACAGAAATCCAAATTTTTACGAATGGCCAGGGAGCCTATGCTTGCTATCGGATTCCAGCCGTGGTGGCTGGACCACAAGGCACCCTTTTTGCTTTTGCCGAAGGCCGCACGGCCAGCTGTAATGACTTTGGTGATGTCGATATTTTGATGACAAAAAGTACTGATGGTGGCCGTCAATGGTCTGCTCCTCAGTTGGTGGCGGAATATGACACCTTACAAGCTGGTAATCCCGCTCCCGTTTGGGACACCACAGATCCTCGTTATCCAAATGGACGCTTATTTTTATTTTACAATACTGGTGATGTTTCCGAACACCAAATGCGTTTGGGCAACGGCACAAGAAAGGTGTTTTTTATTACCTCCTCTGATGCTGGAGCATCTTGGTCTAAACCTACAGAAATTACGCCTTGGGTGCATTTTAATCAAGATTCTACCCAACCCGAAAAAGATTGGCGCACCAACGCCACCACGCCTGGCCATGCGTTGCAATTTCAACAAGAACCTTTTAGAGGGAGAATCTATGTTCCGGCCAATCATTCTCAAGGCCCACCCCAAGAAGGATTTAATGAATATAGAGCCTATGGCTTTTATTCGGATGACCACGGCCAAACTTGGGCTGTAAGCCCCGATGTGCCTGTGCCCTCTTCCAATGAAGCTATTGGCGTGGAATTACCCAATGGTCAACTGATGCTCAACATTAGAGAACAAAATGGCAATACTAAACAACGTTTAGTAGCGATAAGTGAAAATGGAGGAAGTGATTGGAATACCACCTATTTTGATTCGGCGTTAATTAGTCCCGTGTGCCAATCGAGTTTGTTGCTTTTTCAAAGTAAAAAAGAAAGCTTGCTGCTCTACTCAGGGCCCAATAGTAATGAAAAAAGAGTGCAAATGACTATTAAAGCTAGTCATGACCAGGGACAAAGCTGGCCCGTTGAAAAGGAAATTTATTCGGGCACCGCTGCTTATTCAGATTTGGTGCAAATAGATGTTCATACAGTAGGTCTTTTTTATGAACGGGACAGAAATGGGATCTTTTTTACACGTATTCCAATACGCGAAATCATTACAAACTAAAACCTTTTTTTAATAAAAAAACCCCTCAAAAGCGGGGTTTTATATACGCTGTTCTTATTTAGTTCCGAAAAGGCACACGGGCTCTAAAATTGCCCCAACCCATATGCAGATCAAAACCACTGTCTTGGGCTTCAAAAGCCATAGAAAAAGCCTCTAAAGATTCGCCCACTTCTTCCAAAGGAACAGTGATTCGAGCAACATCATCAGCTTCTTTATAACCGTAAGCACCCCAAACGTGAGTGGCGCTATTCACAATCACGGTCATTTGGCCTTCAGAAGGAATAGCATAAAGCGTGTAGCTTCCCGCGGGAATGGTTTTGCCATTGAGTTTTTTAGCCGCATAAAGGGTGAGCTCTGTGGCTTCATTCGCTCCCATACGCCAAAGCTTTCCCTCTGGCACCACCACAGCTACATCACGCCCACGCAATTGAGGACGACTGTATAGCACTCGTGCCATTTTATTTGGTTGGTTGTTGGCTGTAGGAAATTCAATCATATCTAAAGGACTTTTATCCAACCCTTTAAATTCTTGCCCTTCCAATTGGAACGACATGAGCACTAATGCAATGCTTAAAAAGAAAACGTTTTTCATCATGATAACTTTGTTTTTAATGAGGTTTTTAAATAGGCAATGTAATAAAAAATTAGCGGAATACTTTTGCTTCTAGTAGTTGAGTTTTGCCTGCACCGGATGGTGGTCTGAAGCCCAACCTTCCCAAGGGGTTTTTAACGGCACATGAGCGGCTTCTTTGACTGAAAAACGCTGTGTAAAAATGTAATCAATTCTGCGGTCGCCAAACTGGGTTGCATCAAAACCATTATAGGTTCCCTGTTTTGATTTGGGATCTTTGGTAAACGTGTAGGCATCTTCAAAAAGAGAAGTAATCTCACCAATGGGAGAGGTATCAGGGGTTAAATTAAAATCGCCGGTTACCACCACCGGATCGTTGGTTACATTGAGTTGCTTTATGGTTTTCAGCAATAATTTTACCGCTTCTGCTCGAGCCAGTTCTCCACGATGATCAAAATGAGTATTGAAAATCCAAAAGCGTTTTTTATTTTGGTGAGCTTCCAAATGAGCATAAGAACAAATGCGTTCTAGGGCAGCATCCCAGCCCACCGAAATGGTGTCAGGGGTTTCAGACAACCAAAACGTATCAAAAGCAAGCACTTTATACTTTTCCGTTTTATAGAAAACAGGGCTGTATTCTCCCTTTGTCATGCCATCTTCACGCCCCACACCCAAATAGTCATATTCAGACCATTCTTCAATAAGATCTAATAGTTGCAGATGAGTCACCTCCTGCATGCCAAACACATCGGGTTGCTCCTTTAAAATAAAATTGGCAATGGTTTCTTTTCTAAAATCCCAATGGTTATCTCCATCGTTAGGGTTGTTGTAGCGAATATTATAGCTTATTACATGGAGGGTGCTTTTAGCACATGAGGCTAATAAAAGAATGCTGGCAAGGGTAATCAATATTTTTAATTTCATTTCATTTTCAATTTAATCGTTTAAATACAAGGCGCCTTAAATCTAATGCCGCAGTTCCTGGAATTTGAGCGGCTTGCAAAATCATATGACCTTTTCCCTCTTTCAGTGTTAGCGTGCCCAAAGTCATCTTTTTAAAGGTTTTTGTATACGACTCGATTCTCGGGGACCGATCTAAAGAAGCACCCACCAAGGGAGGGTCATGAGCTTCTAAAACTTGCCCTGTCAATTGCGCTTGATTAAACGTAAGACTCATTTTGGTTCCCACATTTTCTTTGGCACAGCTGTAGAATAAATCCACCTGAAATGTGCCTGAAGCCAATACCTCCACGGGCCAAATCACTTTATCCTCTAAAGAGCTCCAATTGGTGATAAAGGTACAATTGGGATGTCTATTACTTCTTTGAACGCTCCCCTCCAAAAGCGCATCTCTCGCTGGCAATTCTGTCCATATAAAATCGGGGTGCCCTACCGGAAAAGGACGTTGATCGGTGGTTTTAGAAGGAAATTCTAGAGCTTGAAATTTTTGTTTTGTTGCCCTTAAGGGCTCATAGGCTGTGGCGTGAACAAGCGTATCTAGTGGTAGTTTTTGTGCTCTATCTTTTTGAATATTAAAGAGGTTATTTTGAGCGTCAAGCCGATAATTTTGACTTCTAACACTCATTTTACTGCGCCAATAAGAAACTAACATTCTCTGTTTTGGTACTGCATTGGAATCTAAAATAAAATCTGACAAATTTATACCATCGAGTAGTTTTTTGGGTTGATGATCAATACCTGTCAAAGCGGTTAGTGTAGGTAAAAGATCGATAGCTCCAGCCAGTTGATTTACTTTTTTAGGACTAATTTTATTTTTCCACTTAACAAACAATGGCGAGCGAGTACCGCCTTCATCTGTACTGCCTTTTATGCCTTTCATTTCGGCATTCCAACGGTGGCCGTTGGGGCCATTATCGGAAAGATAAACCACAATGGTATTTTCTTCCAGCTGCAGTTTTTTTAACTGTGCACTTAACCGAGCTACATTATCGTCAATATTGGCTACCATAGCAAGAGCTGCTCGGGTGTGGAGTGAATCTCGTACACTTTGCTGATGAAATAGCGCTTTATCCTTAAAGGCCTCCCAGTAAGAGTCTGGTACTTGCATGGGGCTGTGTGGCGTGTTTAAAGAAAGATAGAGAAAGAATGGGTTTTGTTGATTTTGTTCTATAAAGTCCAGCGCATGTTGGGTAATATCGTCTGTAATATAGCCTTTCCCTTCAACCCATTGTCCATTGGCTTCTAATTCGGGAGCAAAATAGTTGCCCCAATGGCCAGAACAAAAGCCGTAAAAATCTTGAAAACCACGAGCATTCGGGTGGTAAGGATACTGCATTCCACTATGCCATTTACCATAGAGAGCCGTTCGATAGCCCGCCTCTTCAAATACCTCCCCAATGGTTTGTTCGTCTAAATTGAGGCGTTCTCCGCCAGCAGATGTGCCATACACCCCAGTGCGGAAATGGTAGCGCCCAGTGAGCAAAGCCGCCCGTGTGGGTGAACAAACCGGGCTTACATAAAAATTCTCAAAGGCGGCACCCGTTTCTGCCAAGGCATCAATGTTTGGGGTATTAATATCTTGATTGCCGTGCACGCTTAGATCGCCCCAACCCTGATCGTCTGCCATAATGATGATTACATTAGGATGCTTTGATGGCGTTTCACAATTCCATACCCACCCCAGTAAAAGAAGTGGTAAAAACCGTTTTTGTATAAAAAGAAATCCCTTCATGGAACTAGATCTTATTTTCTTTGAGTTGTTCCATAGCATAGTTTGCCGCCCGAGCGGTGATGGCCATAAATGTGAGTGAAGGGTTTTTGGTTCCAGTGGAGGGCATGGAGGCCCCATCGGTTACAAAAACATTGGAGCATAAATGCATTTGGTTGTAGGCATTTAAAAGGGAGGTATTAGGGTCTTTTCCCATGGCCACACCACCCATTTCGTGAATGTCTAAGCCAGGAGCTTGTTGGGTGTCATAGGCATTGATTTGTTCACATCCCCCTTTTTCTAACATGGCCTTGCCTTCTTGTAAAAAATCGGCCAGCATCAATTCGTCATTTTCTGTATAGACCACATCCAAATCGGCTTGAGGCATGCCAAGGTTATCCTTTTGTTTACTTAATCGCACTTGATTCCGGGCAATGGGCACTGTTTCTCCCTGCATCATCATGTAGATAGACCATTGTCCGGGTTTTTCCAATTCAGCTCTAAATTCTTTTCCAAAAGCTGGCCCAGCCACTTGTTTTGACCATCCCTCACGCACGGCGCTATAAAACACCATGTAGCCTCCTTTGAAAGGCATGTCTTGCTTTTTGCTGTTTCTAAAACTGGGCATCATGATGGCCGTGGGTCTTCTGCCGTAGTAATAAGAATCTTGTAAGCCTTTGAACTTGGCGGTGATATTGCCTCGGTAGTTGTGAAAGGCTAGATATTTTCCCAAACGGCCATTGTCATTGCCCAAACCGTTGGGAAAACGAGCTGAAGTGGAGTTTAATAAAATTACATTGGAGTTGATGGTGGCAGCATTGACAAAGACACAACGTGCAGAAAACTGTTGGCGTTTTTTTGTAAATCGGTTAATGGTATTTACCCCACTCACTTTCTGTGTTTTTTGGTTATAGGCTAAAGATTCTACCAAGGTGTCTGTGAGCAAGGTTAGGTTTCCGGTTTTTTCTGCCCAAGGCAAGGTGGCGGCATTGCTGCTAAAATAGCCCCCAAATGGGCAACCTCGTTCGCAAAGCGTACGGGCCTGACATTGGTTTCTGCCTTGCGCCCTAAAGGTGTCATTCATTTCGGTGAGGTGAGCACAACGCCCAATCACTGGGGTGCGCTCTGGAAAATGCTTTTGAATTTGCTTTTGGAGGTGTTTTTCCATGGCATTCATTTCCCAGGGTTTTAAAAATTCGCCATCGGGAATTTCTGCTAATCCATCTAAGTTACCGCTTACACCCGTAAATTTTTCTACATGGCTATACCAAGGGGCAAGGTCTTTATAGCGAATGGGCCAATTCATTCCATACCCATCCCTTTGGGGAGAGCTGAATTCAGTATTGCTCCAGCGTTGCACTTGTCGCGCCCATAGCAAAGATTTTCCACCCACTTGATAGGCTCTAATCCAATCAAAAGGTTGGGTTTGTTGGTAAGGATACTCTTTGTCTTTGGCAAAAAAGTGAGCTGTGGTTTCGTTAAAGGCATAACATCTAGACACCACCGGATTTTCTCTTTTGATGGTATCGGGCGTTTTACCCCCTTGATCCAGTTCCCAAGGGTGTTTCATTGCGGTAGGATAATCTTCTAAGTGCTTTACATTGCGCCCTCGTTCAATAACCAAGGTCTTAAATCCTTTTTCACAAAATTCTTTGGCCGCCCATCCGCCTGAGATGCCGGAACCAATAACAATTACGTCAAATAGTGTTTCCATAGTTTATAATGTCCATGCTTTTTGGTTAGGCTGCAAAGGCAAATCGCCTTCATATTTTCCGGGAATGGGCACATAGGCCAGTTGCTTTGTGGCTCCACGCTCAGAGGTATAAAAAGCAAATAGCACATAACTTCTCAGTTGCGCTGCCCATTGTTGTGCTTCAGGAAAGTCTTCTTGAACAGGGGAATCAAAAAGCCGTTGGAGAACTTCTTTTTGTTTTTTTCGATTTAGCTGTTCATAAACAGTATTATATTGTTTTTGGCACTGCGCTTGCCATTTTTCGCAACCCAAATAAAAGGCGGCTTTTTTGGCAGGAGACACAAAATCATTTGCGTAACAATGCACAAAATTGGCCCATTGATTTAGCTCGGTTGTTGTGGCCTCGGGCACTTCCAAAATCTGATCGGTTAGGGCTTCCAATAGCCTACCTAAATCTTTAGGAGTATTAGAGGCCTTGTCAACCTTGGCCCAAACCTCAAGCGGATTTACTGTTATGGCTAGGGCACCACCAACCATATAGCGCAAATGTGTTCTTCGTTTCATATTCAACAATTAATAAATACAACGCTCAGGGGCACTTTTTACAAAATACGATTTATAATTTTTTGCTTTTGGGTCTGTACACCCGCATAAATTTAACAATTCTATGTTTTTAAAATCGATGGGATGGCTTTCTGCCTGTAAAGCTATATAGCCTTCAGAAAGCAGTTCTCCCTCCACTGCAAGCCAGCGTTCTTTATTGGTTACGCCCATTCGATCCCAATCGTCCCCATTTTGATTTTTACTAATAAAAGCACCCCCCACTTGGGGGTTTTTATAAACCATCACCGTGTCTTGTTCCACAAGGTGGGCTACATAGTCACTGCCCAACACCACAGCTTCTACCCGCACCCATTGATCTCCATGATAGGTTTTTGAAGTAGATGAAATGCAATGTCTATAATCAATACTGTCTTTGAGTACCACCGCCGTACCAGGCGTGCAAATGTTGGCTGTGGTTCTGTTGCCTGTGCCCAAACCACCCAACAATTGTATTTCTACCGACACCGGAAAATGTTGCTCAAACGTATTACTGGCCGCCGATTGGGAGTGAAACATCACACCGCTATTGCGCACATTCCAATCTTCTCCTCCCGGAGTTTGCTCCCCCACAAAGCGATAGTCAAATCGGAGTTTGTAATGCGAATAGGGTTGTTCAAAATAGAGGTGGCCATATTTATCGTCAAAATCTTTATACTCATCATAAACAATGCGGAGCATTTCATTTTCTACTCGAAAGGTGTTTAAGT
>JBMYZB010000029.1:0-14979 GCA_049609945.1 Flavobacteriaceae bacterium | reverse complement strand
TCTTTTCCAAAAATTTGGGTTTTACCATCACACCATTGTTGGCCAAGGCATTATAAAAAGTTAATGTTTGTAAGGGTGTGAGGCTCACTCCATAGCCATAAGCCATCCAAGGAAGATCTAAACCATCCCACTCTTTTTTATCATCTGGGTAAGGGATTTTTGGAATCCCCTCCCCTTTGATGGGAAGTTCCAATGGTTTGTTGAGCCCCATATTATATAAGCGATCCACAAATTGCTTTGGGTTTTCTTTATAATTTTCATACACAATTTTTACCAAACCCACATTGGACGAAACCTCCAATGCCTTGGCCGCAGTAATGGTTCCAAATCCACCTCGCTTAGAATCTTTTACATCATATTTTCCAAAAAATTGCATTTTCCCATGGCCCGTTTCAACAAGTGTGTTTACATCCACCTTTTGATCTTCTAGAGCGGCCACCATAGCCATGGTTTTAAAAGTAGAGCCGGGTTCATGAGATTCTCCAACGGCATAGTTTAATTTTTCATAATACAACCCTTTGGGGGTTCTGCCCAAATTAACAATTGCTTTAATGGCTCCAGTTTTCACCTCCATCAATACAACAGTGCCATGCTCTGCTTCAAAATCTTCTAATTGCTTTAAGAGTGCATTTTGAGCAATGTCTTGCATATTTATATCAATGGTTGTATAAAGGTCGTATCCTTCAGTGGGTTCTTTTTCATTATCTGCGTTGATGGGTTTCCACTGACCGTTGGCAATTTTCTGCTTTAGTCGATATCCCTCTTCTCCACTCAAATATTGAAAATAGGCTCCTTCCAAACCCACACGAATAAATGTACCATTGGGGTCTCTTTTTTCATAACCAATGGTACGTTCGGCAATTTTACCCATAGGATGTTCTCGAACAATAGACTGTTCCACAATCAATCCGCCTTTATAAGGACCTGTATTAAACAGAGGAAAATTTTTAACCTTTAGCATTTGGGAATAGCTCAACCCCTTGGCCACCAACCAATACCTATTTTTTTGCTCACGGGCTTGTGTCATTTTCTTTAAAATAGAAGCTTGCGGTTGTTTTAAAAATGAAGACAAAGCCTTTGATAGAGCCTCTTTGTTTTGTTCAAACTGCGATGTAGAAGGAGTTAATGCATCCCACCTCAGTTCATAACGAGGAACGGAGGTGGCTAAAATACTACCATCGGCGGCATAAATATTTCCTCTGCTGGGGCGAAGAGGTACATTTTTTAGTGTTTGTGCTGTTGCCCGTTCTTCAAAAACAGGGCCTTCAACCCATTGGATAATGAAAATTTTTATAGCTATACCTAAAGCAAAAAGAAACATAAATAGAACAACCACATAAAATCGCCACATTATATTTTGTTTTTGCTTTTCCATGGTTGCCTTATTCTATTTCAATTTTAATGGGCGGGATTTGAGCTGAACCAAGACCACTACTTCTTAAAGTTTCCACAACAGTAGTTTCCTTTTTGATATGCATTAGCTTGGTCTTTTGTTCAACAAAAACACTTTTGAGGGCTTTTATTTCGTTATTATATTCGGCAATAGTGAATATTTTACGATCAGCACTATGACCACTTGCAATCATAATTAAAGCCAAAAACGAAAGAAATATGATCATACGCCAATTCTTCAAAGCGTTGTTTTTCAACAAAAAATCAATATTCAAAAATGAGGTTAATCGATTCATTTCTTTTCTGCAATTCTCATTTTAGCACTCCGTGCACGGTTGTTCGTTTCTATTTCGTGTTGATCAGGAAAAACTATTTTTCCAATTCTCTTTAAAGGCGCCAAGTTGTTTCCATAAAAATCTTTATGCTCAATCCCTTCAAAATTGCCTTGCTGCATAAACCGCTTCACCAATCGATCTTCTAGAGAATGATAGGAAATGCAAACCAATCGTCCACCAGGGGTTAAAATCGAAACCGCTTGTTCTAAAAATGTTTTCAACGCTTCAAGTTCTCCATTTACCTCAATGCGAATAGCTTGAAAACATTGCGATAAAAATTTATTTTGATATCGTTTTGGTGTGTAGCGTGCCAAAAATTCTTTGAGTTGATAGGTAGTTTCGAAAGGGCTTGATTCTCGCTCCCGGACAATTTGCGCTGCTATTTTTCGTGCCCTACTTATTTCGCCATAATCATAAAATATTCGTCCCAATTCTGCTTCAGAATACTGATTAATGATCTCAGCAGCTGTGAGCGATTGTGAGGGGTTCATACGCATGTCTAATGGCCCGTCATATCGTATTGAAAACCCTCGATGTCCATTATCAAACTGATGGGAAGAAACGCCAAAATCAGCCAAAACACCCTGTGCACTATCAATTTTTTTAAATTGCAAATACGCCTTTAGATGTCTAAAATTTACCCCGATAAAGGTGAAACGATCATCTGCAATAACATTATTGACAGCCTCTGGGTCTTGGTCAAAACCAATTAGCTTTCCAGAAGCATCAAGTTGTTTTAAAATTTCTTGTGAATGACCACCGCCACCAAAAGTGGCGTCCACATAAACCCCCTTAGGCACAATGGCCAAGGCCGCAACTGCCTGCTGCAATAAAACGGGTTTATGATATATCGTTGTCATTTTTGTCTCCCATTACTTCTTCTGCCAAGTCACCAAAATCTAAAGTGGCTTCATCAATAGCTTGCTCATAAAGCTCTTTATTCCAAATCTCCAAAATGGATACTGCTGAGGAAATCACCACCTGCTTTTTAATGGCAGCATAGTTGACTAAATCTTTTGGTATAAGTAGGCGGCCAGAAGAATCCATTTCTACAAGCTTTACGCCTGCAGTAAATCGTCTAATAAAATCATTATTCTTTTTGTTGAAACGATTCAAACTGTTAACCTTCTGCATTAACACCTCCCACTCTTGCATAGGATATAATTCTAAACAAGTATTGAAAACAGCGCGCTTTAAAACAAAGCCCTTGGAGAGGTGCGCAGCCAACTGCCCTTTTATGGCAACAGGCATCATAATTCGCCCCTTTGCATCTGCTTTGCATTCATATGTGCCAATGAAGTGTTGCATCTTAAAGCGTTAGAATGCATCAAATGTAAAAATTAAATACCACTTTTTACCACTTTTTACCACATTGTTAATAAATTTTTCCACCTTTCCCTAAAATACTTACAAACAGACTGTTCTATTTAAAATGATATGCTACAAGGGAATTTGTCTATATTTGGACAGTTTTAAGATTGTTTGAACAAAAAAAGGTTTGATGAAGCAAACGCTCGTTAAAGATGAAGAGTTTCGTTTTTTAGAAGTGGGTGAAGGGCAACCTATAGTGCTTTTACACGGGCTTATGGGAGGATTGAGTAATTTTGAGGGAGTAGTAAACTTTTTTCCTCAAAAAGGATACAAAGTCATTATTCCAGAGTTGCCCGTTTATAGTCTCTCGTTAATCAAAACCTCTGTAAAATCGCTATCTGAATTTGTCTATACCTTTGTGCAACATAAGAAACTCAACAATGTGATTTTATTGGGTAATTCTTTAGGAGGCCACGTGGGATTGCTCTTTGCGAAAAACTATCCCGAAAAAGTAAAAGCGTTAGTATTAACTGGCAGTTCTGGACTTTATGAAAACAACATGGGCGATGGCTACCCTAAACGAGGGGATTACAACTACATAAAATCAAAAAGTGAAGCTGTTTTTTATGACCCCAAAGTGGCCACCAAAGAAATTGTTGACGAGGTTTTTAAAACAGTAAATGATCGTAATAAATTGGTGCGTACCCTAGCCCTAGCAAAAAGTGCCATACGACACAACATGGCCAAAGACCTACCACAAATGACTACCCCAACAGCACTTTTATGGGGGTGTCAAGACAGTGTTACACCACCCAATGTGGCTGAAGAATTTGAACGCCTATTACCAGACGCTGAATTATTTTGGATTGACCAGTGTGGCCATGCACCTATGATGGAACATCCAGATCTTTTTAATAAGATTCTTTTGGATTGGCTCCAGAAGCGAAACCTATAATCCCCTTTTGATGCATCTGAAATCTGCCACATTTGTCATTAGCAATACAGATGTTGCCAAATGTCCAAAACATGAGCAACCCGAATACGCCTTTATTGGAAGATCTAACGTGGGAAAATCTTCATTGATAAACGCTCTTTTACAACATAAGGGCTTGGCCAAAACTTCTTCTAGACCTGGTAAGACACAATTGATCAACCACTTTTTGGTAAATGGTTTTTGGTATTTGGTCGATTTGCCGGGCTATGGCTATGCGCGTGTCTCAAAAAACCAAAAAAAGAAATTTCAAGAATCTATTACCCGCTATTTTAAACAACGCCAAGAATTGTATTGCGCTTTTCTTTTGATAGATATTCGTCACAATCCTCAACCCATTGATCTCCACTTTATGGAATGGCTGGGTCAAAATCAAGTGCCATTTGTGATTGTTTTTACCAAAGCAGATAAATTAAAACCTCAGCAAATTAAAAAACAAATGGAACACTATAAAGATACATTACTTGCCGGAGCTTGGGAAACCCTCCCCCCCGTTTTTGTGACCTCTTCTACCCAAAAAACAGGTTGTGACACAGTGCTTAATTATATTGAAAATTTGAATCAAGAATTTTTGACACTAAAAAAAGTTTAATTTTCTTTTTTAAGATTTAATTTTTCAGCAAAATAATCACAAAAATCTTGCATTGTAGCTGTCATTTTTTCGTCTTGAGTAGCCTTGTAAAACGTTCGACTCAGTGCCACTAAAGTTTGATGAAAAAACTTCTGCATTTGATCCACAGGCATTTCTTTAACCCACAGATCCATTTTTAGTGTTTCCTGGGTTTTGGCGTCCCAAAAAGACAACAGTAGAGCTTGCGTTTCTTGGTTCAGTATGCCTCCATCTTGGGCAGTCCATTGCATTTTTTCGGGGACATTGTTTTCATCCAAACTCACTTGAATGTTAATCGAAGTTTTTTTATGAATTGCCATTAGCGTTTTGGTTTATAACCCGAAGCCTGAAAAAGCTCTTGGGGTGGCATTTGTAACATTTTCTTTAAGGGGGTTTTTGGATAACGATCCATGTAAGACCGCACCATTTGCCATCCTATCCAAGGGCCAATTCGGCCAGGAGATTCATTGTCAATTTCTAAATAAAATTTGGAGAATGGAGCTGGTGTAATAAAACGACGAGTTAGATCAGGATTAGTATCGTAAAGCAATTGCTTTTCTATAAAATATTGCCATATAAGGCGTTCGTTATCTTGTGCCCATTGAAGCTCCTCTGACAAATAGCCAATTTTAATCGCATCTGATACATTTGGATTTAACAAATCTTGCAAATAAAGTTTTTTGCCCTGCCAAATAATTTGGGCCAAGAAAGTGCGATCTTGTGGCCCCCTAATTTGGGTAGCAGCAAATTTATCAACCACTTGTGCAGTCAAATATTTTTTATCCATTTCTTTTCTTATATAGTTTGGAATACCTTCATATAATGGATGGTTTGACCCCAAGAAAGTGTCTAATGACAAAAGTAAGAGTGAATCGGCATAAACCGTTTTGATTTGATAATCAACATTATTGGTTAAACCTATCACATGAGGAGGTTCAATTTCAGGGAAATAATACAGGATGTGTTGAAAAACACTACTCAAGCCCTTTTCAATTTCGCTAAGGTCTTTGAAATGATTTTCTACTGCTTCTTGAATGAGTAACTGAAGACTATCCTTTTGACGCTTAGCCCATACATTATCATCAAACTCGGCGGGAAATAAATAAGGATAACTTGCCTTTAATTTTGGAATGGCTTGGGCATCTGAACGATGGAATTTAATATCAAAACGATCTATGGAAATAGATACGTGGATGGACTCAATTTTTGATTTTTTTTCATCTACAGTACCGCAACCTATAAATATGATAATAAATTCGAAAAAAAATAAGATTTTTGATAAAATCAAAAAACGATTCAAAGCCTTTGCCAATTGAAATTTTTTCATCAAGGGATTTGCACTAATTTTGTACAAACATACATGGTCTAATTGATAATACTCATGAAATCACCTGAAAAAATAATTCATCATATTGTACAATGGCTCACAAATTATCTAGAAAGCTCTGGGCAAAAAGGGTTTGTGGTTGGTGTTTCTGGAGGAATAGATTCCGCTGTTACCTCTACGCTGTGTGCTTTAACCCAAAAACCTGTACTCTGTTTTGAAATGCCAATTCATCAAGAGCCGTCTCAAGTTAGTCGAGCTCAAAAACACATTGAGTGGCTCACCCAAAACCACATCAATGTTCATGGCAAAACCATCCCTTTAACAAAGGTTTTCGATACCTTTAATAACCAATTACCCCCCACAGAGAAAACCGATGCCAAACTGCTTAGTCTTGCAAACACACGAGCGCGTTTAAGAATGACCACCCTTTACTATTTTGCCGCTTTGGAAAACTTTTTAGTGGCCGGAACAGGCAATAAGGTAGAAGATTTTGGTGTTGGGTTCTACACCAAATATGGTGACGGTGGGGTAGATCTAAGTCCTATTGCCGATTTGTTTAAAACTGAGGTTTATGCTTTGGGAAAAGCCCTCAAAGTGATTGAAGAAATTCAAAACGCAGCACCAACAGACGGTCTTTGGTCAGACCATAGAACCGATGAAGAACAACTAGGAGCTAGCTATTCCGATTTAGAGTGGGCCATGTTAGCCCTAGAAAAAAAAGTAGATCCAAATACCTTTTCAGCAGCACAAAAAGAGGTGATGACAATTTACCAAAAACACCATCAAAAAAGCAAACACAAAATGGAACCCATTCCAGTTTGTAAAATTCCTAAAAACATCCTTTAATTTTTATATTTTTAAGTCTCATTTCTTAACAAAAAACATGATCCGAATTGTACTCTTAGATCCGCACCCGGTTGTTCACAAAGGCTTTAAGGCTTTCTTTAAAAAGACCCCTCACATTGCTATGGAAAAGGCATTTACCAAAACAGAAGACCTTTTATCCTTTTTAAAAGAAAATGAAATTGATATTGTTTTTTCTGAAATGGAGTTGGAAGATGAGAATCCGACCTTGTTGATTGAAAAATTAAACAGAACTTATCCAAAACTGTCTGTGGTAATATACACTGGCATGCCACAAGACATATATGCCGTTTCCCTTCTGAAATCTGGTGCTTTGGGCTTTATTTCTAAGAAAAGTTCAGATCTGGTGTTGATTGAAGCCGTAGAACGCTTACACCGTTTCAATCGCTTTCCAATTGCAACAGACCATCGCAACCAAATCAATTACAATCTAGATTTAAGCCGGCCCAGAACTTCTTTTGGTAAATTGTCTAAGCGTGAAATTGAAGTGCTAAGACTTCTTGTTAAAGGACATCGCAATGTGGAGATAAGTAAAGAATTAAATATTCACCAAAAAACCGTTAATACCTACAAAAGCCGCTTAATGAAAAAATTAGATGTAGAAAATTTGGTGAATTTATACCAACACGCCCTTCATCTTGATCTGATTTAAAGCACTCGGTTCAGTTTATGGGAAAGTATTTTTTTCAATTGTTGATATTGCATGATTTCTTCCAAAATGGCGTCTGATTCGGTATCGCTCAAAGCTTCTTGAGTTTGAGTCATCTCCTCAATTTTTTGGTCAATTAAGATGCGGCGAAGGCTTAAAATAGTTTCACTTACCAATTGCCCCACATTGGCTTTGCGATCATTTACAAAAATATTTTTCTTTTCCCATTGATGCAGTTCATACACTTCATCTTCCAAAAGAAGGTCAGAAAGCAATTGTCCCAATTGCGCATCACTTTCTTGCATCAACTTGTCCGTTTGAAGATTGCCTTCGGTTTGGAAAGTACGCATTATTAAATTATAGAGCGATTGAAATTCAGGATTAACAAAAGCAATTTCGTCTTGTTGTAAATCCAAAAATATTTTCTCAAAAACACTAGATGTAATCACTTTAGATTCTTCCTCCAGCCCTCCTTCTTTATCCGGCGAAAGATAAATTTCATCAAATTCTACTACTTCTGTCCCATAATGTAACAAGATGGAAATAATTTGTTTTTCCAGAAACGGGAGTGCCAACATTTTAGGATCTTCCACCCTTGAGGTTTTGATCACGGCCAAATCGGCAGCGGTCTTTTGAAGGTGTTTAATTTTACTTTCTTTTCTTTGTTTACTAACCAATTGTGCCAACGTATTAAACAATACATTTTCTGAAACCTCAAGTAGAGAAGCGCAGCGTTTTATATAAAGTTCTTGCTGAATAAGATCAGGTATTTTCGCTATGCTTTGCACAATTTCTCTAATAGTTTGAGCTTTTTTAGCGGCATCATCTCCACTTTCAGCAATCAGTAAATTGGTTTTGAATTGAATAAAATCATGTGCATTTTTTTCTAAAAATTCAAGGAGTTCTTCATGATTGTTTTTTTGGGCAAAGCTATCAGGATCTTCCCCTTCAGGAAAAGAGCAAACTCGCACATTCATTCCTTGTTCTAAGATCAAGTCAATACCACGAAGGGCGGCGCGGGTGCCGGCTGCATCACCATCAAAAAGCACTACCAAATTTTGGGTCAAGCGCCTAATCATCCGAATTTGATCGGGTGTTAAAGCAGTGCCCGAAGAAGCTACCACGTTTTCTATCCCACTTTGATGCATTTGTATCACATCTGTATAGCCTTCCACTAAATATGCCAAATCGTTTCTGGCAATAGCTTGCTTCGCTTCATAAATACCATAAAGCACTTTGCTTTTTTGATATATTTCACTTTCGGGTGAATTAAGATATTTGGCCGTTTTGGTATTTTTGGAAAGAATTCTTCCCCCAAATCCCTGCACTCGGCCCGCCATACTGCGAATGGGAAACATCACCCGGGCTCTAAATCGATCAATAGTTCTACGTTCGTTTTTGATTACAAGTCCACTTTGCTCTAAAAAATCTTCATTGTATCCTGCTTTTTTAGCCGCCTGTAAAAGAGCCTGTTTATCTTCCATGGCATAGCCTAGGGCAAAGTGCTCGATGGTGGCTTCTGAGAATCCTCTGGATTGGAAGTACGTTTTTCCTACAGCTCTTCCTTCTTCGGTGGCTGAGAGATTTTTTTCAAAATAATCTTTGGCAAATTCTGAAATAAGAAACAAGCTTTCTTTTATGTTCGCTGTTTCTTTTTGCGCGTCTGTTTGAATGGTTTCTTCAATTTCAATATTGTATTTCTTCGCTAGATAGCGAATAGCCTCAGGGTAGGTAAAATGCTCATGTTCCATCAAAAAAGCAACCACATTACCTCCCTTGCCACTACTAAAATCTTTCCAAATTTGTTTTACGGGAGATACCATAAAACTTGGGGTCCTTTCTTGTGAAAAAGGGCTTAAGCCTTTGTAGTTTGATCCTGCCTTTTTTAAAACCACAAAATCCCCTATCACCTCTTCAACACGGGCGGTTTGATACACTTCGTCTATGGTAGATCTATTTATCAAGATACCTTTTTGTATGAAAATAAAGAATTTTAATTTGATCGATCAAAGCGTCTTTCAAATTTTTCGTTCAATCACATAATTCACCATGAGGGTGAGTGCTTCTTTGTAGGCACTTTGGGGAAATGGAGCCAAAATAGCCAACGCTTCTTTTTGGTAGGCTTCCATTTTATTGAGGGCATAATCTAGTCCACCAGATGCTTTCACCTTTTCGATAACTGCTTTGACCCTGGTTTTGTCTTTATTGTGATTTTTAATCGAATTGATTAGCCATTGGCGGTCTTTGGCTGACACCTTGTTTAGGGTATGTATGAGAGGTAGGGTCATTTTTTGCTCCTTAATATCAATGCCCGTTGGCTTTCCAATGTTTTGGGTGCCATAATCAAACAAATCGTCCTTGATCTGAAACGCCATGCCAATATGTTCTCCAAAGGCATGCATTCTGGAAACGTCTTTTGCTGATGCTCCCACAGACTGCGCCCCCATGGCACAGCAAGAGGCCAATAAAGCGGCAGTCTTTTGACGGATGATGTCATAATAAACAGCCTCTGTAATATTGAGATTTCGCGCTTTCTCGATTTGTAATAATTCGCCTTGACTCATTTCTCGAACCGCCACCGATATGATTTTCAACAAATCAAAATCTTCGTTCTCTATGGAAAGTAACAAGCCCTTAGATAATAAATAATCACCCACTAAAACGGCAATTTTATTTTTCCAGAGTGCATTTAAAGAAAAAAATCCTCTTCTTTTATAGCTTTCATCCACCACATCATCATGCACCAAAGTGGCCGTGTGGATGAGTTCAATAACGGAAGCTCCTCGATAAGAACGTTCATTGATTTTGCCGTTTCCCAAAAGTTTAGCCACTAAAAAGACCAACATAGGTCTCATTTGTTTTCCCTTTCGGTTCACAATAAAATGTGTGATACGATTTAATAACGCCACTTTAGAAGACATGGATTCGGAAAATTTTTCCTCAAACAATTCCATTTCTACATGGATGGGTGCCTTAATCTTTTCAATTACTTTCATACCGCATTCAAAGATATTATTTCTTGGCCACAAAAGGTACCCAAACCAAATTTCCTTAGGCTTTAACTTTATTTGCCAATTGACCGCAGGCAGCATCAATGTCTCTGCCCCGTGAACGCCTGTAAGTAACTGGAATTCGAGCAGCTTCCAAGGCTTCAATATAGGCCTCCAAAACCCACGGTGAAGCGGCTTGAAAGGCACTTCCTTCTATAGGGTTATACTCAATCAAATTGACTTTACAAGAAAATGGTTTACAATAGTTGACCAGTGCGGCAATATCTTCTTGAGTATCATTGATCCCTTGCCAAACTACATATTCAAAAGTGATTTTGTGTTGGGTTCTATTGGCCCAATAGTGTAATGCAGCAGAAAGATCTTCTAAGGGAAACTGTTTGGCAAAGGGCATGAGTTGCTCCCGAATTGGTTGTCGGGCACTGTGTAAGGAAACAGCCAAACGAAACCGCACTTGATCATCAGCCATTTTTTTTATCATTTTTGGAATACCTGATGTGGAAAGTGTAATACGACGAGGTGACATACCCAATCCATTTGGGTTGGTCATCTTATCAATAGCTTGCAACACATTTTTATAATTCATCAAAGGCTCTCCCATACCCATAAACACTACATTGGACAGCGGACGCTGATAATAGGCTCTGCTTTGTCGATCGATAGCAAATACCTGATCAAAAATTTCATCTGGGTTTAAATTACGTAACCTCTTAAGTTGTGCGGTAGCACAAAAATGACAATCTAAACTGCAGCCCACTTGGGAAGAAACACAGGCAGTTGTCCGAATAGAAGTGGGAATCAAAACTGATTCTACCACCAAACCATCGTGCAGTTTAACAGCATTTTTGATGGTGCCGTCTGTGCTGCGTTGCTGTTGGTCTATGGCAATGGGATGAAATTCAAAGTGGCTTTTTAAAAGCGATCTCAAGGGTTTGGACAAATTGGTCATCTCTTCAAAATTGTGCACGCCCTTTTGCCACAACCATTGATATATTTGCGCTGCCCGATAGGAAGCCACCCCTTGGCCTTCTATAAAAGCAGTCAATTCTTCTTGCGATAAGGAACGAATGTCTTTTAGAATTGCCAACGGGTTTGGTTTCGATTTAAATGGTTGTCTTATAAGATTAACATGGCATCGCCATAGCTATAAAAGTTATACTTTTCTTTGATAGCAGTCTGATAAGCATGTCTAATAAATTTATCATTTGCAAAAGCAGAAACCATCATTAACAAGGTTGATTTTGGGGTATGAAAATTGGTGATCATACTATTGGCAATCGAAAATTCATAGGGTGGAAAAATAAATTTATGCGTCCAGCCGCGATATTCATTCAAAGTTCTTCCTGAAGAAACGGAACTTTCTAGGGCTCGCATCACGGTGGTTCCTACAGCACAAATGCGTTTGTTTTTTTCTTTGGCAGCATTCACCTTTTCTACAGCAACTTGGTCAATTATTAATTCTTCTGAATCCATTTTGTGTTTAGAAAGGTCTTCCACCTCCACCGGACTAAAAGTGCCCAATCCCACATGGAGCGTAATTTCGGCCAAATCAATGCCTTTAATTTCAATACGTTTGAGCAAATGCTTTGAAAAATGAAGCCCCGCAGTGGGTGCAGCCACAGCTCCTTCGTGTTTGGCATAAATAGTTTGATAGCGTTCTTCATCTTGTGACTCAACCGGACGCTTAATGTATTTGGGCAATGGGGTTTGTCCCAATTCTTTAAGTTTGGTTCTAAATTCAGCATATGAGCCATCAAACAGAAAGCGTAGCGTTCTGCCTCGAGAAGTGGTGTTGTCGATCACTTCGGCCACCAAACTTTCATCTTCACCAAAATAGAGTTTGTTGCCAATTCTGATTTTTCTTGCCGGGTCTACAAGCACATCCCAAAGCCGTTGTTCTTGATTGAGTTCGCGCAATAAGAAAACCTCAATACGAGCTCCCGTTTTTTCTTTGTTACCAAAAAGACGGGCCGGAAAAACTTTGGTGTTGTTAAGCACCATAACGTCTCCTTCCTCAAAATAATTAATAACATCTTTAAAGGTTTGGTGTTCTATGGTCTCTTCCGCACGGTTCAATACCATCAAACGCGATTCGTCTCTATCTGGTGCAGGGTGTTGTGCTAAAAGCGAACTAGGAAGATTAAAATCAAAATCAGAAAGTTTCATAAATATATTTTAGGCTGCAAATATAAGTTGTCCAACTAGGGGTTGTCAAGTAAAAATGGACATTTTAATTCACCACAAATTGGAGGGTCTGCAAATCATCCCAAAAAGTGGGAAAGGATTTTGACACCACCCCGGGGTCTTCAATGGCCAAGGGCACTTTTAAGGCTAGTGGTGCAAAAGCCATAGCCATTCGATGATCATTATATGTGGCAATGCGCACGCCTTCCACAAAATTGCTGCCCGGCTGTAAATGCAAACTGTTCTGGGTCACCTGAATCTGAGCACCCAATTTGCTAAGCTCAGTATGCAGAGCTACCAACCGATCGGTTTCCTTTATTTTTAATGTGTGTAAGCCATAGAGGTCACAAGAAATACCCAATCCGTAACAGGTAACGGCAATGGTTTGAGCAATATCAGGCATGGTGGCAAGGTCCAATTTGAGGTGTTTTTTTTCCTCCATTGGTTTTTTTTCTAAATAAAGCGTTTCGCCTGCTATGTGGCTAGCTACTCCCAGTTGCTCATAAATTTTCATCAAGCCAGAATCCCCCTGTAGACTTTCTTTTTTATAAGACCTTAAGTTAATTTTTGCTTTTTTAGCTAAAGCCACAAGACTAAAAAAATAGGAAGCTGAACTCCAATCGGATTCAACAACTTGAAGGATTGCATTTACTTCTTTGGCCGGTGCAATGCGTATGGTCTGTCCTTCAAAGACCACTGCAATACCCAAAGATTCCAATAAAGCTTGAGTCATTTTGAGGTAGGGCATGGAGGTAATTTTTCCTTCCAAATGGAGCGATAAGCCTTTGGGTAAGCGGGGGGCAATGAGCATAAGGGCAGTGATGTATTGACTACTCACTTGCGCAGATAAGGTCACATCTTTTTTGTTTAGTGTGGTGCCCTGAATTAACAGCGGAGGATAACCTTCTTCTTTTTGATAGGTGATTTGAGCACCCAGACTTTGGAGAGCCTCAACCAAAATGCGGATAGGGCGCTCTTGCATTCGTTGCGACCCTGTGAGCACCACCTGCCTCCCTCTTTGAATGGAAAAATAAGCGGTTAAAAAACGCATGGCTGTGCCTGCATGATGAATGTCTATGGTTGTGGCATTACTGATGAGGGCTTGTGTCATGGCCACACTGTCATCAGATGCGGAACCATTTTTTATTTCAATTTCGGGATAAAGAGCCTGCAATAAAAGCAAACGGTTGGTTTCACTTTTAGATCCCGTAATTTGTATAGCACCCTCACAAATGGCGGAAGAATGAGAAAGTTGAAGCTCCATAAAGAGATTAGTGCTTTAGTTTTGGATTGTTGTGGTGTCTTTTTTGGTCTCTTTTAGTCTTGAGAATCATTTTCTTTTCAAAGGCTTCTTCCAAATCAATACCCGTTTGATTGGCCAAACAGATCACCACAAACAATACATCAGCCAATTCTTCTCCTAGGTCTTTTTGGGCGTCACTTTCTTTTTCTGATTGCTCCCCATAGCGCCGAGCAATGATTCGTGCCACTTCACCCACCTCCTCCGTGAGCTGAGCCATGTTGGTGAGTTCGTTAAAATAGCGCACCCCATATTCTTGAATCCAATGATCTACAGCAGCTTGAGCATTTTTTATATCCATGCCCCAAAAATACCATAAAAGTTTTAACCAAGGAGGACGGCAGCTGTACTTCTATTCAAAAAATTTGACAATTTCACGCAAGGCATTCACCTGCCAACAGCGGTTGTGTTTTGCTTCTTGATGAGAATTAAAATGGATGGCCTGAAAACCCATTTTTAAGGGGGTATCTATATCGGCCTCAAAACTGTCTCCAACCATTAACGCATTTTGCGCTTGGGTTTGGGTATTTTGCAAGGCAGTTTCAAAAATGAGAGGATGGGGCTTTTTTTGACCCACAGTGTCGGCAGTAAATACCTGATTAAAATAGGGTGACAAACCTGAGCGTTCAATTTTCCGATGCTGAATAGCTTCAAAGCCATTAGTGATAATATGCAAGCTGTATTTTTGCTTTAGCGTATCCAACAAGGGCAAAGCATCTTCAAATAAATGAGGAAAGGTGCTTAAATAATCGATATACAAATTAGAAATACGTTCTAAAAAAGCGGAAGCAAATTGCTTGTCTAATTCCTTAAAGGTCAAAGCCAGTCGCTCATGCCGTAGGGTCTCTTGAGAAATTTCATTATTTCGATAGCGTTTCCATTGAGCGTGATTGATGGGTGTATAATGTTTTAAGAACAAGTCCAAATCCACGGGCAATTGGAGTTCTCTAAAAATCTTTTCAAAGGTGAGGGCAGAGTTTTTTTCAAAATCCCATAGTGTGTGGTCTA
>JBMYZB010000028.1:0-15048 GCA_049609945.1 Flavobacteriaceae bacterium | reverse complement strand
CAACATGGCACCCTGCACAAGTAATTCAAAAACCAGAATTGGGTCATTTGAGTATTGGTTCGGAAGCAGATCTTACCCTGCTACGTCTTCAAGAAGGTGATTTTGGATTTATTGATACGTCAAAGAAAAAAATGAAAGGAACTCAAAAATTGATTTGTGAATTAACTTTGCGTGCCGGGACAGTTGTTTATGATTTAAACGGTTTGGCAAGCCCCCTTTGGAATGAATAAAATAGCAAAAATCTATCAAGTCGCCTTTCTTTTCTGCTTGCTTTGCGGATTGATAACGCTCTATCTAATGGCCACTGGACAAACAGCACAAGCAGGACTTTGTTTAGTGGGGTTTTTCCTTTTTTTAGCCCTAGGTTTTAGAGGAAGTAAAGCCTTACGAGGGTTGTCTTTCACCATTTTAGTATTTGCTGCGGTGAGTGTTTCAATGTATTTTCCACAACCCTTCATTCAATTGGGTTCCTTTAAAATGAAAACCCTTATTGTGCCCCTTTTGCAAATTATAATGTTTGGTATGGGAACAACCATGAGCATAAAAGATTTTTATGGTGTGATCAAAATGCCCAAGGGCGTTCTGGTTGGACTGTTATGCCAATTTACCATTATGCCTAGCGTGGGTTTTGGTTTGGCTACCCTCTTTCAGTTTCCAGCAGAAATTGCTGCGGGTGTAATACTAATTGGGTCTTCTCCCAGTGGTTTGGCCTCCAACGTAATGGCCTATTTGGCTAAAGCCAATGTAGCCCTTTCTGTAACACTCACTGCCGTTGCCACGGTTTTAGCTCCCTTTATGACACCCCTTCTAATGGAATTTTTTGCCGGTGCATTTGTACCTATTGATTTTTGGGGCATGATGCTAAGCATTGTGAAAATTGTGATTTTGCCCATCGCTTTAGGTTTATTCTTTAACTATTTTTTTCATGGTAAAACACCATGGCTAGACAAAGCCATGCCCATTATTTCTATGGCTGCCATTGCACTCATAATTACTGTGATTACAGCAGCCGGAAGAGATAATTTATTAACCATTGGAGCCTTCCTTATTTTGGCGGCCATTGTACATAATTTGTTGGGCTACTTTTTTGGCTATTGGGGCTGTAAATTATTAAAAATGAAAGAACAAGATTGCCGGACTATTGCTTTAGAGGTGGGCATGCAAAATGGGGGTTTGGCCTCCGGTATTGCCCTTGAAATGGGAAAAGTGGCCACCGTGGGCTTGGCACCGGCCGTTTTTGGACCGTGGATGAATATTTCGGGGTCATCACTAGCTTCTTGGTGGAGAGACAAAAAAATTCAATAATCATGAAAAAAATAAAATTTAAATCCTTTGCTTTTCTGCTTTTTTTAACAACTGCCGTGGTTTTTGCTCAAGACCTATCTGTGGAACAAATGAAATTTCTCACCCCTCAGTGGCAAGGTAAACGTTTTGATGATGGGAGACCTAAAGTGGCCGATGACATTTTAAACCGCATGAAAAAAGTAACCATTGAAGAAGCCTGGGGAGTGTTAAGAAATGAAGGTTATCACAATCAATTTGAAGGTGGATGGCAACCTCTTCATGATGATGTACCCTTGGTGGGCAGAGCCCTCACTGTTCAATACATGCCCAATAGACCCGATTTGGCAGACCAAGTCCTTAAAAAAGGAAAAGAAAGTGGCGCCATTGGAAATACCAATTCTTGGCCCATAGATCGTTTGGTGCAAGGGGATATATATGTGGCCGATGGCTTTGGAAAAATTGTGGACGGCACACTCATTGGCGATAATCTAGGTAATGCCATCTATGCCAAATCTAAAAATGGAGTAGTCTTCAATGCCTCTAGTAGAGACATGGAAGGACTGGCTGAAATAGAGGGGTTTAATGCCTTTGTGCGTGGGTGGCACCCATCCTTTCTAACTGAAGTAATGCTTCTGAGTATTAACTATCCCATACGAATGGGAGCAGCAACCGTTATGCCTGGCGATGTGGTCTTAGCCAAAAAAGAGGGTGTCGTTTTTATTCCCGCTCATTTAGCCGAAAAAGTTGTGGTTACTTCTGAAGTGGTGCGCTTAAGAGATCTTTTTGGCATTACACGCTTAAAAGAAGGAAAATATACCCCAGGACAAATAGATAACAAATGGTCTGAAACCATTGAAAAAGATTTTTCTAATTGGCTAAAAAAGCATATTGACGAACTTCCTGTTCCTAAAGAACAAATTCAAGAATTATTAAACAAGAGAACCTGGTAAAAATCAAATATAACAGTAAGACAAACTCTATGAAAACAAAAACAACACGACGCGCTTCCCTAAAAAAAATAGGACTCGCCGTCACCGGATTATTTGGCATTAGCAGTGCAAAAGCGGCCGTTGCCAACCCTCAAAATAAACAGGTGACAAACATCACCACAGACCAAGACATACCGCTCTTTTCAGGAGCCGTTCGACATGGAAATACGCTTTATATTGCTGGAAAAGGAGCTCATTTTGATGGAGACATTAAAGCGCATACAGATCATGTGCTTAAAGAACTTCAAAAGGAACTGGAACGCAATGGATCTTCCATGGAACAAGTGCTTAAAGTGAATGTTTATTTGGCTGATTTAGCTGATTATAAAGACATGAATGAGGTCTTTAGAGGGCGGTTTGGAAAAAACCCCCCAGTACGAACAACAGTGGCCACCTATGGGGGTGTGCCCGGAAACTCTTTGGTAGAAATGGACTGTATTGCAGCAGTTGATTAAATAAAATAATTATGAACACAAGAAGAAAAGTTTTAAAAGCATTAACTGGGCTTCCCTTTGTGGGTGCCTTTATGGGTGCACACGCCCTAGAAAAACCAATCGTAGAAACCGCTGGTGAAGTGGTTGGTCGAGATTTTTTTAAAGAATTAGGCTTACGCACCTTTATAAACGCAGCAGGGACATACACCTCAATGACAGGTTCGCTTATGCCCAAAGAGGTGACTGATGCCATCAACTTTGGAGCCTCTCAATATGTCAATTTAGATGACCTCCAAGATAAAGTGGGCGAACGCATTGCCGAGCTTTTAAAATGCGAATATGCTACTGTAACCTCTGGGTGTTTTGGTGCCATGTCTATTGCCATGGCAGGAATTCTTTGCGGAAAAGATCCCAAAAAGGTGAAACAATTACCCCGCACCGATGGCTGGCCAAATGAAGTGATCATTCAAGAAGGACACCAAATTGGCTATGCACAAGCCTTAACCAATGTGGGGGCAAAAGTAGTTTTGGTCAAAACGGCCAAAGACCTTGAAAAAGCTATTTCTAAAAAAACCGTTTTGCTTTGGTTTCTTAATGCTAATGCCGAAAATGGTGAAATTAAATGGGAAGAATTTGTAGCCCTTGGTAAAAAGCACAACATTCCCACCTTTATTGACTGTGCAGCTGATGTGCCCCCCGTTTCAAATCTTTTTCGCTTCACCAAAATGGGCTTCGATATGGTAGCCTTTTCGGGAGGAAAAGGGCTTCGAGGGCCACAAAGTGCAGGCTTGTTATTGGGCAAAAGAAAATATATTGAAGCTGCGAGAATGCATACCCCACCCCGTGGAGAAACTATTGGAAGAGGTATGAAAGTGAATAAAGAAGAAGTACTAGGCATGCTTGTAGCCTTAGAATTATATTTGAAAAAAGATCATCAAAAAGAATGGAAACTTTGGGAAGAGCAAATTGAATTGATTAGTAATAGTGCTCGGGCCATTGAAGGGGTCAACACAGAAATTCATGTTCCACCGCACGCAAACCATGTACCCAGTTTGCGAATACGATGGGATAAAAACAAGGTAAAAACAACTCCAGAGGCTGTCCGTAAAGAATTACGAGAAGGACATCCTTCCATTCAAACCGTGGGTGATTCAAAAACTATTGGCATCACAACTTGGATGATGGTTCCAGGGCAAGAGCGTATTGTTGCCAAACGCATTCACGATATTTTAAAAAATGCCGTTTAAATAATTTCCTATGAGACAATTTAAGTTGCCTGGCTTATGGATTTGCTGCTTGCTCTTTATTAATGGATGTGCCCAACAGAAGGAGAAAAAAAGCTACGATATTACGCCTGAAGTAAAACTAGAACAGCTAGGTATTGTTCTCCCGAGAGCCTCAAGTCCAGTGGCTAATTATGTTAATGGAGTGCAGACAGGCAATCTAATTTTTCTTTCTGGTAAGGGCCCTCTCAAACCCGATGGAACTAATATTACTGGAAAAGTTGGTGGTACTTTATCTATTGAAGAAGGCTATGCAGCTGCACGACTCACGGGCATCAATCAATTGGCAGTTCTCAAAG
This sequence comes from Flavobacteriaceae bacterium, assembly GCA_049609945.1. Lineage (GTDB taxonomy): Bacteria > Bacteroidota > Bacteroidia > Flavobacteriales > Flavobacteriaceae > JADHMP01. Next base: position 10,759 of record JBMYZB010000028.1, on the reverse strand, counting down.
ACATGTTAGGTGATTTAAGCAAAGTGAAACGAATTGTAAAGGTGCTAGGGATGGTGAATGCAAGTTCAGATTTTACTGAACATCCAAGTGTGATTAATGGTTATTCCGATTTGATGGTGGCTGTTTTTGGAGATAAAGGAAAACACTCTCGCGCAGCAGTCGGAATGGGTTCCTTGCCAGGAGACATTGCTGTTGAAATAGAAATGATTGTTGAAATAGAATAATTTCTTTTCTCTACAATTTACTACTTTTTCAAATCAAATTAGGGGTTCACTTTTCCTACTGGACGAACTTCTCTGCCCTTGATTCCGGTTAAACGATCCCCTAAAACCAATCGAATAGAGTCTGCAATTTTGGAAATATGAGCCACTACCTCAGGGTGCTTTTTGGCCACATCGTTTTCCTCTTCAGGGTCAGTTTGCAAATCAAAAAGGGCTGGCGTTTCAATAGTGTTCATTTCATAGGCAATGGGATAGCCATTATTGGTACCCACTCTGCCGTTCAATGTTCTATAGGTATGTGGTAAATAAAGTTTCCAATCTTTATGGCGCACAGCGTGTAATTCATTTGTGCGATAGTAAAAAAAGAAATTTTGGTGTGGTGCATGAGTGGTTTTAGCAGTTAAAAGGGGGACCAAAGAGGCTCCATCAATTTTATTTTTGGGCAATGGACTCTGAGTCCATTCAGCAATTGTAGGCAGCCAATCAATGCCCATTGCAGGTGCTTTTATAAGCGTATTTGATTCAACGGCTCTAGGAAATTTTACCAGGGCTGGCACTCGGTGTCCCCCTTCCCAATTGGTACCCTTTCCTTCTCTAAATTTGCCCGGCGAACCTGAATGCCCGCCGTAAGACAACCAAGGGCCATTATCTGAAGTAAAAATGATAAGCGTATTTTCTTCTAGACCGCTTTTTTTTAGGGCGGCCATGATTTGACCCACACCGTAATCAATTTCATGTATTACATCTCCATAAAGGCCACGCTCTTGGCTACCCACAAAATCTTTCCCAGCAAACAAAGGCACGTGGGGTTGGGGATGTGGAAGATAAATAAAGAAAGGTTCATTTTGATGGGTTTCAATAAAGGAAATAGCTTTGTTAGTGAGGGCTTGGGTTAAAAAAGATTGCTCTTCCAGTTTTTTAATTGGGGTCTCATTTTCGTATAAATAAATATCAGGAAAATTGAAAACAGAGCCCTGTTGTGGATGTTTAGGCCACATATCATTAGAATACAAAATACCATAAAATTCATCAAAACCGTGTTTTGTGGGCATAAATTGCGGGGCGTCGCCCAAATGCCATTTGCCAAAAATGGCGGTAGCATAACCCTGTGCTTTGAGCATTTCGGCCAAGGTAGTTTCATCAGAATTAATCCCTACATTAGATCCTGGACTATAGGCATTGTGAATGCCAATGCGGTCTGCATAACAACCAGTGAGTATGGAGGCTCTAGAAGCCGAGCATACGGGTTGGGTGGCATAATAAGAAATAAATTGTGCGCCGGCTTGTGCCATGGCATCCAAATGAGGGGTGGTGAATCCTTTTGCTCCATAAATCCCTAAATCGGCATAGCCTTGATCATCGGTTAAAATGAAGATTACGTTGGGAGGGCTTTTATCCACTGGTTCTTGGCAACCACTAAACAAAATGAAAAGGGAAAAAAATATAAAATAAAGATTCTTAGAGCATTGCATGTTGTTTGTTTTTCTTCATTCTAAATTAATACATTAGCGTTATATGATAACAATTAAATTTCGCTATATGAAAAAAATGATCTGTTACATTTTTTTGTTTGCCCAAAGTATTGTGGCACAAAATGTCCAACTCAATGCAAAGCAGCTAGTCTCAAAAGTAGATTCGCTTATGGCTTATGGAATTGCCCAAGAGGCTTTTCCTGGGGCGCAAGTGTTGCTTTACAAAAAAGGAAAAGTCCTTTTAAACAAAACCTATGGACACCACACCTATGACCAAAAAGTGGCTGTTAAATCAACTCATTTGTATGATTTAGCTTCCGTAACCAAGGTTTTGGCCAGCACCTTGGCTTTTATGAAATTATATGAATTATATCCCATTTCTTTGGACGAAAAGGTGAGTGCTTTTGTGCCCAGTTTAAGGTCTGGAAATAAAAAAGACACACGCTTTAGAGAAGTTTTAAGCCACGGTGCAGGTTGGTTGCCCTATATCACCCATCAAGAAAAGATATATCGCAAAAATGGCTCGTTTCGGTGGCATACCCTCTCTGAGAAACAAAGCAAAAAATATCCCACTGCATTGAATGATCGCTTATTTATTCATAAAAATTATACTAAAAAAATTATGCGTCGCATCAGGCGAACACCTGTTGATAATGTGGGGCAATATCGCTATTCAGGTTTATGGTTCTTTTTACTACCCCAACTGGTCAAGCAATTAAGTGGTCTTTCTTTAGATCAGTTTTTAACTACCCATTTTTACGGCCCCATGGGATTGGAACGCATAGGGTTTTTACCAACCGAAAGATTTTCAAAAGAGGATCTTGTGCCCACAGAGCGAGACAGCCTGTTTCGAAAAGAATTGGTGCAGGGCTGGGTTCACGACGAGGCTGCAGGTTTGATGGGGGGCATTTCCGGCAATGCAGGTTTGTTTGCCAATGCAGAAAGCATCGCTCCCTTATTGGAAATGCTACTCCACAACGGACAGTATCAGGGTAAAAACTATTTACGTGCTGGAACCATTGCCGAATTCACCAATGTTGCTTATCCCGGAACAGCAAACCGAAGAGGATTAGGTTTTGATAAACCTGAATTAATTCCTCCTGGGGAAAGTGAACGCTATCCATCCGTTTTTTGCAGCCCTACTAGCTTTGGTCACAGTGGGTTTACAGGCACCTTTATTTGGGTGGATCCGGAACACGATAGTTTTTTGGTTTTTTTAAGCAATCGGGTGTATCCCTCCAGAACCCAAAGAAATTTATATTCACTTGGCATACGAGGCAAGCTCTTAGACTATGTTATTCAAACAAATTAGTTTATGTTTTTGTATGAGTCTATGGGGAGCTTTATTACACGCCCAGAGACCTAAAGATTTTGTTAATCTTCGTGAAAAAATACCTAGTCTTGTGGTTTCTTTACGCTATGGCACTCAAAATAATTTTATGGGAAGGGTAGTAAAAGGCTATGAAGATCCGGAGCCTTGGGCCACAAAACAACTCGCGAAGGCTTTGCAATGTGCGCAAGCAAAATTGACACAAAAGGGATTGGGCTTAATTCTTTATGACAGCTACCGCCCCCAAAAAGCCGTTGATCATTTTGTGGTATGGGCCGCCAACCCAGCCGACACCCTCAACAAAGCGGAATATTATCCAGAATACAGTAAGGATCAGCTGTTTGCATTAGGGTTTATTGCCTTCAAATCGGGGCATAGCAGAGGAAGCACTGTGGATGTGGGTTTAATTCAATGGAAAGAAGAGGGTGGTTTTATTGTTTTAGACATGGGAAGTCCTTGGGATTATTTTGGAGATGCAGCGGGTTTAGATTTTTTGGGTTTAACCCAAGAGCAGCGTTCTAACAGACTTCAACTGCAAGAATCAATGATTGATTGTAGATTTAAGCTTTATACTAAAGAATGGTGGCATTTTACAATCAAAAACGAACCTTATCCCAATACTTATTTTAATTTTTCAACGCAGCCCTAAATTTTTGAGGAAAAGTTTGGAGGTCAATCTCCCACAAAAGGGGAAGAAAGACATAAACAAAGATTGCAATGAGAATAATTGAAAATAAATTCAATGCCAATCCTCTAGATACCATATCAGGAATACGTAAATAGCCCGCTCCAAAAACAACCGCATTAGGTGGTGTGGCCACGGGTAGCATAAAGGCACAAGAAGCCGCCACAGCAGCACCCACCATTAACCCAAATGGATGTACCCCAATTTCGAGGGCCAAGGGAGCCAAAACAGGAAGTAACATGGCGGTAGTAGCCAAATTGGAAGTGATTTCTGTTAAAAAATTGACAGCTGCAATGAGCAATAGCAAGGCCATAAATAAAGGCCATCCATCAAAAGCTGTCATTTGAAGCCCCAACCAAGCAGCTAAGCCTGTGGTTTCAAACCCCTTTGCAAGGGCCATGCCACCTCCAAATAATAGGATAATTCCCCAGGGCAACTGCACGGCTTCTTTCCAATTTAAAATACGTTCTTGTTTATCTTTAGTGGGCAGGATAAACAAAAGTAAACCAAATAAAATGGCAATAATAGTATCATCTAATTGGGAAATAAAAGCTTGTAAGAAAAAGGATCTTGATATCCAACATAAGGCAGTAAAACCAAAAACAATACCTACTAATTTTTCTTCAAAAGAAATTTTTCCTAGGGCTTTTTGCATGCGTTTCACCTCTGCTCTACCCTCAATAAAGGCTGTTGATTTTAATCGAAAGGCTATGTTTGTGAGATAATACCAACAAATCAATAAAAGTGTTACGGCCACTGGAAATCCAAAAAGCATCCACTGCAGAAATGTAATCTCATAGCCATATGTACTTTGTAAAACCCCAGCCAAAACCAAATTTGGCGGAGTACCAATGAGGGTGGCAATCCCGCCAATGGAAGCGCTATAAGCAATGGCAAGCATCAGAGCCTTTCCAAAAATAAGGTTTTCATCTTCCGGAGTGTTAGGGTTGTCCTTTAATTGATTGATAATGGCCATCCCAATGGGCAACATCATCACAGAGGTAGCCGTATTTGAAATCCACATGGAAAGAAAGGCAGTGGCCACCATAAAGCCTAATAAAATGCGTTTAAGATCTGTGCCCATCAAAAGAATGATTTGCAAAGCGATGCGTTTGTGAAGCTTCCACTTTTCAATGGCAATGGCAATCATAAAACCACCCATATAAAGGAAAACATATTTATGTCCATAGGCAGCTGTAGTTGTGCTTAAGTCAACCCCCCCAAAAAGGGGAAATAAAACAATGGGCAACAAGGCAGTGGCAGCCATAGGAATGGCTTCTGTAATCCACCAAACGGCAATCCAAAGAGTGGCCGCTAAGGTTGTTTGTCCTGCCTCTGAGAGGCCCTCAACACGACCAAAAAAAGCAACGATAACAAAGCAAAGTGGGCCTAAAATCAACCCCCATTGTTGTGTGTTTTTCACAGTTATTGTTTTGAAACTGAAGTATGGTCATTGACCATATACCATTGTCCGTCCTTTTTGAGCCATCCTAAACTGAAAAACCCTGATACATCGCCGATAGTTCGTTTCAAGTCAAATTTTCCTTCTAACATAACAAAATTGGGCGTCCATTGTTGCATAGAAAGCAGAGTAAAGGTCAACTGACCCATCTGGGTTTTATTAGCATAGGTTTTCAGATATCTATCATATACAGCCCTCCAACCATAGTAAGGCCCGGCTGCTCCTGAAAAAACAATTTTAGGGCTATTCAAATACCCTTCCATAAATTGATTGATATCTCCCGCATTCCATGCATTTTCTTGCATTTTCATAACCTTAGCAATGGCTGTTGAGTCTTGAAAATTGATTTTCATTTGGGCATAACCAAAGAACCATCCAAAAAGAAAAAAGAAAAAAATCGAATAGTGTTTCACGCATTGGGAATTTAAAAATGATACCGTTTAAAGGCTTCAATAGCTTGATAATCGGAAAGCCCCAGTATGCGAAATCGATGTGCTGTTTCGGCATTTCGTTCCTCAGCTCGAACCCAAAATTCGCGATCGTCATTCCCTTGGAACATTACCCCGTCTTTTTGGGACTCGTGAAAGAAGATGGCCTTTCGCTTGCGTAACACTTGATTGGGACTCATCGGCACGGCCATTTCAATTTCGTGCATTTCCCATTCGTGCCAAGCACCACGATAAAGCCACACCCAACAATCATCCATAAACGTTTGGATTTTAAGTTCTTGTAAGGCTGCAAAAACAATATCTAAACACACTCTATGGGTGCCATGAGGATCTGCCAAGTCTCCGGCGGCATAAATTTGATGGGGCTTAATCTCAGAAATAAGTGCCACAGCAATATCAATATCAGCCTGTGAAATAGGGTTCTTTGTTACACGTCCGGTTTCATAGAAAGGAGAGTCCAAAAAGTGGACTTGTTCATCTGGCAAGCCAAAAAATCGGGTGGCTCCCAAAGATTCATAACGCCGAATAAGACCCTTGAGTTTGCGAACTTTTTTTGGATCAGGTTGATTTATTTTTTTCGCATTTAGTTGCCCAAAAACCTTAGTGTATTGTTCTTGAAGTGCTTTAGGAAATAAGGCATGTGTAACTTCTAAAAATTTTAATGCTTCAGCGTCTGAAACTGCAATATTTCCTGAAGTTTGATAAGCAATGTGTACTTCATGGCCTTGACTTACTAAACGGTCAAAGGTGCCTCCCATTGAAATGACATCATCATCGGGATGTGGGCTAAAAATTATGACACGTTTAGGATGTGGACTTTTTCTTTCAGGTCTTTTGCTGTCATCTGCGTTGGGTTTTCCTCCTGGCCAGCCCGTGATGGCATTTTGAAAACGATTAAATATCTCAATATTTAATTCATAGGAAGAACCATATTCAGCAATTAAATCGGCCATTCCATTATGATTATAATCTGCATCTGTCAATTTAAGAACCGATTTCTGTGTTTTGTTACATAACCAAACTACCGCTTTGGCTTTGTTCTCTTCACTCCATTGACAGCTCCCCACAAGCCACGGGGTTTTAATTCGTGTTAGTTCCGAAGCGGCCTCTTGATCTAAAACAATGGTCGTGTTTTTGTGCAGTTGTAAATAGGTGGTTGGAATAAGGGGAGTGATTTTACCTTCAATAGCTTTCTGTATGATGTCTGACTTGTTTGAGCCCCAAGCCATCAATAAAATTCTACGGGCTTTCAATATGGTTTGAATGCCCATTGTGATCGCTTTTCGGGGCACATTTTCTATCCCCTGAAAGGCTTTGGCCGCATCATAACGAGTAAGATGATCTAACGTTATTAAACGTGTTTGTGAATTTAAATTAGAACCCGGTTCATTAAATCCTATATGACCTGTTCTTCCAATGCCAAGAATTTGTATGTCTAATCCACCTGCTTCTTCAATTTTTTTCTCATATGATTTGCAGAACGTTCTAACATCTTTTGCATTGAGCATTCCTTTGGGCAAGTTGATGTTTTTTGCCGGTATATCTAAATGATCAAATAGATTTTCGTGCATAAAATAATGATAGCTTTGTGCATCTTTTGGATCAATTGGAAAATATTCATCCAAATTAAAGGTAATCACGTTACTAAAACTCAATTGCTCTTCTTGATGCAAACGAATAAGCTCACGATACACACTAATTGGGGTGGAACCTGTGGCCAATCCCAATACACATTTTTTATTTTCCTTTTGTCTTTTACGGATTATATCTGCTATAGAATTGGCCACCTCTTTTGAAGCTTTGGTGGGATTATCAAATACAACACTATGCAGTTTTTCGTATCGATTTTCTTCAAAAGCTCCAGGATTTTGGTAAGTCAGTTGGTTTTTTAGATTTGTAGTCATCATTCAATCGTTTTGGCCAAGCACAAATTTAATTAAATAAAACTTATAGTATTTTAATTTTTTTATATTTGAACATGAGGCTCTCGAATCTGTATTTTAACCTATATCTCTATCTTTTTGCCCTGCATTTTACATTTTTTAATACAGTGCATTCTTTTTCTACAACCAAATCAGATACATCCATCGGCATAGTTCTAGATTCTGAAAATGAAAATGATGAACAAGAATGGGAATTTGAGTGGCTGCTACTAATAACCCCTCAGAAAAAGAACGATTATATTTCATCTTCAGTCATAGAAACAACAGCTAATATAAGCGTGCATTATGAATCTTTAGCCCCTATTGACCCTCCCCCAGAGGCCTAATTTATCTTACCTTTTTTTGTTAAACCCATGTACAACCGATTCTAAAGAATCACTTAACCAAATTATTGTTTTGAAAATCTATTTAACAACTTTAAAGGTGATGCCCTTGGGGGTATTACCGCAGGCATTGTGGCATTGCCTCTTGCCCTTGCCTTTGGCGTTAGTTCTGGAATGGGTCCCAGTGCTGGACTCTATGGTGCCATTTTTTTAAGCTTTTTTGCTGCCCTCTTTGGTGGTACACCCACACAAATTTCTGGACCAACAGCTCCCATGACGGCTGTGAGTATGGTTATTATTGCCACTATAATTGGTACCCATAACGGGAGCCTAGAACAAGCTCTTCCTTATATTTTATTGGTCTTTTTATTGAGTGGACTTATTCAAATAGGCTTAGGAATTGCAGGTTTAGGAAAGTATATTAAATACATTCCATATCCCGTAGTTTCTGGCTTTATGACTGCCATTGGAGTCATTATTCTTATCACACAAATACTCCCGGTTTTAGGCTATGATGTCAAAAAAGACGAAGCCTATATTGCCCAGTTTATTCCGGTGGCAGAAGAACATATTTTAGAGAAAATTCTTGTTGATGAATCTAAAGAAGGGCTGTTGGTTTTAGAAGATTTTATAGAAACCATTGCCCGTGCGGAAAAATTACACCTTAACAAATTCAAACCGAGGCTCTCAATTTGGCCAAAAACAACAGTGCCGGTGTGGTGGGTACGCTAAAAACCATACCCCGGGCATTTTCCTTTTTTAACTTTATTGAATTTGGATTGGCCTTGGCCACTATTCTTATCATTTATGGTTTTAAAAGAATTACTAGAGCTGTTCCCAGTACCTTGGTAGCCCTTGTTGTAGTTTCTGCGGTTGCCATTTTAGGGCAATTAGATTACCACCCTATACAGGCTATCCCAGATGGTTTTCCAATCCTAAATCTAGGTATTTTTGGTGCCTTTGAAATGTCTAAAATTCTTCCCTATGTAGGTGCAGCCTTTACATTAGCGCTGCTTGGTGCCATTGATTCATTGCTCACCTCTGTGGTGGCAGACAACCTCACCAAAACCAAACACGCTCCCAACAGAGAACTTATCGGGCAAGGTATAGGCAACAGCATTGCCTCCTTATTTGGGGGTATCCCAGGAGCAGGTGCCACCATTAGAACCGTAGTTAATATTCAATCGGGGGGAAAAACAAAACTCTCGGGCATGATTGCCTCCTTGGTGTTACTAGTCATTTTGTTGGTATTAAGCCCCCTGTATTCTCAAATACCAGCTGCCGTTTTAGCCGGTATTTTGGTTACGGTGGGCATTGGTGTGATGGATTTTAAAGGCTTAAAAGCCATTCCAAAATCCCCTTGTCAGAAATTATTATTATGTGCACTGTGCTACTTTTATCGGTGTTTTGGAATCTAGTTTATGCTGTGGGTATAGGCTTGGTTATGGCCTCCTTATTCTTTATGAAAAAAATGGGCGATCTGTCCAATCAGTTCTCTAAAATTGCTCCCGTCAATAAAGAAAAAAAATGGAAAGACGAACAGCAGCTAGACAACGCTTTTTTAGAAAAGGTATTGATTATACATCTAAGTGGACCACTGTTTTTTGGCTTTACTTCAGATTTTCAAAACCTCTTTAAACAACTGCCCAAAACAGCTTCTATTGTTATTTTCCGGATGGATCGGGTACCCTACATGGATCAATCAGGCCTTTATGCTATGGAGGATGTTTTGATTGAATTGAGCCAACAAAATATTACCCCTCTAGTTGTTGGACTGGAAGAGCAACCGCGATATTTGATGAATGGTATTGGTATCATAAACAATTTAATACCAGAGGATCATATTTTTGAATCCTTTGCTGCATGCCGTGGGTGGATCATTCAAAACAATGAAAAATGGACTTAAAAATGGTTAAAAAAGGTTTATAAATTGTTGGTATTTCTATTATGATTTTTCAGCCCAATTAAAATATTGATTTATTTTTGATTGACATAGATATCAAATTATGGAATCAATAAAGACTTTGATTATTGGGAGTGGCCCTGCTGGTTATACAGCCGCCATATATGCTGCACGTGCCGATCTTAAGCCTGTGCTTTATACGGGTTTGGAACCGGGTGGACAATTAACCACCACTACAGAAGTAGATAATTTTCCAGGCTATCCAGAAGGCATAGACGGCCCCAAAATGATGATGGAATTACAACAACAAGCTGAGCGATTTGGTACTGATGTACGTATTGGTTTTATCAATAAGGTTGAATTATCTAAAGAAGTGGGCGGGCTTCACAAAGCCTTTGTTGAAGATGGGTCAGAAATTGAAGCGGAAACCATAATAATTAGTACAGGGGCCACAGCCAAATATTTGGGCTTACCCAGTGAACAAAGACTTCGGGGTGGCGGGGTTTCTGCCTGTGCCGTTTGTGATGGCTTTTTTTACAAAGGACAAGAGGTGGCCATTGTGGGTGGAGGAGATACCGCCGCAGAAGAGGCTACTTATTTAGCCAACATTTGTTCCAAAGTGACCATGTTGGTGCGCCGAGATGAAATGCGTGCCTCCAAGGCCATGCAACACCGTGTAACACAAACACCTAATATAGATTTACGTTATAATACCGAAATTGACGAAGTATTGGGCGAAAATGTGGTGGAGGGCATTCGTATAAAAAATAACCAAACCGGAGCCACAGAAGAAATTGAAGTAACTGGACTCTTTATTGCCATTGGACACCAACCCAACACCGAATTGTTTAAAGGACAATTGAATATGGACGAAGCCGGTTATTTAATTACAGAAGGAAAAAGCACAAAAACAAATCTTCCCGGGGTTTTTGCCTCTGGTGATGTTCAAGATAAAGAATATAGGCAGGCTG
>JBMYZB010000027.1:0-15187 GCA_049609945.1 Flavobacteriaceae bacterium | reverse complement strand
CTCCAAGTCTTTATATCGATTAATTCCTCCAAAACCAGCTCTGCGTTGTTCTTCTGGAATTGGGCTGGCTTCAAAGTAGAGCCTGTATAACGTATTGTCTCGTTGTTCTATTTCGCCCAACACTGCTTCCACCTGATTAAGTTTTTTGTTTAAAATATCAAATTGGATTTTGTAGTTCTCTAACTCCCTCGCTTGATATATTTCTGTGGGGGTACTCATCCAATTTGAATTTAGTAGTGTGAAGAGACTAATTAAGCCAAAAAGAAAGGATGAAAGTAGGAATAAAACAAAATTTGAAATACGAAGTTTATGAGTTACTTCAATGGGGCGGTACGATAAAGTTTCTGGATCGTAATAATATTTGACCTTTCTCATAAACCAAATCTTATAATTTTTCTTTTCTTTTGCAAATAAAATTATCCTACAAATATACCAATATCTAGTTAACCCGGTTTGGCGTAGTGAATAATTCTATAAATAATAACAACAAATGCCACAATGAAGTCAGCAGAAGTTCGACAAAAATTTTTAGATTTTTTTGCCTCAAAACAGCATAAAATTGTTGCCTCGGCTCCCATGGTGATCAAAAATGACCCAACTCTTATGTTCACCAATGCGGGAATGAATCAATTTAAAGATTATTTTTTGGGACATGCCACGCCTGCAAATCAGAGAGTTGCAGACACTCAAAAATGCCTCCGTGTTTCAGGCAAACACAACGATTTAGAAGAGGTGGGAATTGACACCTATCACCACACCTTTTTTGAAATGCTGGGCAATTGGAGTTTTGGAGATTATTTTAAAAAAGAAGCCATATTGTGGGCTTGGGAATTGCTCACCGATTGTTACAAAATTAATCCTGAAGATTTATACGTCACCATTTTTGAAGGAGCTTCTGAAGAGGGGCTTACCAAAGATGAGGAAGCCTATGCTCTTTGGAAAGAAGTGGTGCCTGAAAACCGAATTTTATTGGGAAACAAAAAAGACAATTTTTGGGAAATGGGTGATCAAGGACCCTGTGGGCCTTGTTCCGAAATACATATTGACCTTAGAGAAGAAGAGGAAAAGAAAAAAACACCCGGGGCTTCTCTGGTTAATCAAGATCACCCACAAGTTATTGAGGTATGGAATTTGGTCTTTATCTCATTTAACAGAAAAGCAGACGGATCTTTAGAAAAGTTACCCCAAAAGCACATTGATACAGGCATGGGTTTTGAACGTTTGTGCATGGTATTGCAAAACAAAAAAGCAACCTATGATACCGATGTGTTCGCTCCTTTAATTCGCGAAATAGAAACTTTAACCCAACATCAATATGGAAAAAAAACTACCACTGATAGGGCTATTCGAGTTATTGCTGATCATATTAGAACTGTTTATTTTGCCATTGCAGATGGACAATTGCCAAGTAACATTGGGGCTGGCTATGTGATTCGCCGCATTTTGCGTCGCGCAATTCGATATGGGTTTACGTTTCTAGATCAGAAAAAACCTTTTATTCATCACTTGGCGAGCACATTGGCTCAACAAATGGGATTCTTTTTTCCTGAATTGGTTAAAGAACAACAATTGGCCTTTAATGTGATTCGAGAAGAAGAAATATCTTTTTTAAAGACGTTACAACAAGGCTTGGTTCTCTTAGACGAAGTGTTGCAACAAGAATCGGTTCAGGTGCCAGGAGAAAAAGCCTTTGAACTTTACGACACCTTTGGCTTCCCTTATGATTTAACGGCACTTATTGCTTCAGAAAGAGGATTTTCTGTAGATCAAAAAGGGTTTGAAATTGCCATGCAAAAACAAAAAGAGCGGTCTCGTGCAGCTGCCGAAAGCCAGGCTGGCGATTGGATAGTGCTCAATGATAAAGAAACGACAAAATTTGTAGGTTATGACTCCCTTAAAGAGGAAGTTCAACTCCTGCGTTATCGAAAAATGAACACTTCCAAAGAAGGTGATTTTTATCAGTTGGTTTTTGACAAAACACCATTCTTCGCCGAGGGTGGTGGACAGGTGGGAGACAAAGGCTATTTGGAAGCATCCAATGGTTCTGTATGCTATATTGTGGATACTATAAAAGAGAATAATCTAATTCTGCACATCTCTAAAACCATACCCGACAAACCCAATGCCACTTTCATTGCCGTGGTAGATGAAAAACAAAGAAATAGAACTGCTGCCAACCACACTGCCACACATTTGTTGCATCAAGCTTTACGCACTCACTTAGGCACGCATGTGGAACAAAAAGGGTCTATGGTTCATTCCGGTATTTTCCGATTTGATTTTTCTCATTTTACTAAGGTAGAAGATCAAGACCTCAAGGCCATAGAGCAATTTGTTAATGCCAGAATCCAAGAGCAACTACCATTAGAAGAAAAAAGAGCGGTGGCTTATGAAGAAGCCCTTGCCAATGGTGCCATTGCTTTGTTTGGAGAAAAATATGGTGATCAGGTACGCACCATCCAATTTGGACAATCTATAGAACTTTGCGGGGGCACCCATGTTTCTAATACATCGGCCCTTTGGCATTTTAAAATTGTTTCTGAATCAGCCGTTGCTGCTGGGGTAAGAAGAATTGAAGCCATTACCGGCGAGGCTGTTAAAAAGCATTTTGAAGAACAAGCACATCTCTTAGATCAAATTCAAGCCCTCCTCCATCAACCGCAAAGTACACTCAAGGCTATTGAACAGTTACATGCCGAAAATACGGCACTCAAAAAGGAGGTGGCCACTTTGAATAAACTAAAGCAAAAGGCTATTTACAATCAATTAAAATCCAACATTAAAAATAAAAATGGTATTTCATTGCTGACACAAAAGGTAGATATTGATCCCCAAGGAATGAAAAGTCTTTGTTTTGATTTAGCTAAAGAATACGATCCTTTGGTGGTAGTTCTAGGGGCTGAAAACCAAGGAAAAGCGTTGTTGAGTTGCTATATTTCTCCCTATCTTGTAGAAACCAAAAAATGGGATGCGGCTCAACTTATTCGAATCCTCGGGCAATATATTCAAGGTGGTGGTGGTGGACAAAACTTTTTTGCCACAGCAGGAGGTAAAAATCCAAACGGAATTGCCAAAGCTTTGGAAAAAGTTTCGCAGGAGTTAACCTAGAATTTAGTTTAATTAGCCATTACCTCAGGGGGATATTGAGCCACAATTTCGTTTACAAAATGTGCAATGCGTTCATCGCGTTTGGTTGTGTATTCTGAAATTCTTCCACGACCCTTGCCTTGCCAAACCAATTGTTTACTTTTTGCATCAATTAGGTTAATATAGAGTGTTCCTTCAGTTTGTCGGCTCACATTGTTGTAGTTTGGTCCCCAAAACCAAGGGTTCCAGCCCCAACCCCAACCCCAAGTGTTGAAGTTATTGACATAAACTTTTTCTTTGGCTTGTGTGTCAAAACTCACCAACAGATCTGGTGCATCAGACTTTAAAAGCCCCTTGGCTTGTAGCGTGGTATCTAATGCTCTCAAAATGCGACGTTTGTCCAAATCAGATAGGTCAACCTCGTCTATTTGTGGTTTGTAATAAGCAAAAGATTTATATCGAGAAAAATCTACACTGCTGTCATGGTCTGTAAACACAAATACAGAACTACAAGAAAATAATAACGAAAGTCCAAACAAAACAACAATCTTCTTCATTTTAATTTCATTTTAAAGTGATTAGGTAATTAGTAGCAAAAATTATGCCCATTTAATTGCTTCACTCTTTTTTTGGATCATAGCCATAGGGGCAATGGCGGCAATTGCTCTTGCAACAATATCCTCTTTTTAAATGATATTGTTCTGTAAAAACCCGGTACCCATTATTTGACCAATAAAAATCGCCCTCCTCTAAAGGAGGAACTGGCAATGACATTTTAATGTATTTTTAAACCATGAATTTCTTTAGCTCTGATAAAAATACAACGAATCAGCGTATTAACCCCTTTCCCGGTTTTGAAATCACAATAAAGCGGGAAGATGAAATTCATCCTATTATTTCTGGAAATAAATTCAGAAAATTAAAATACAATATTGCACATTTGAATAACCAATCACAGCCTATACTTAGTTTTGGGGGGGCTTTTTCTAATCATTTGGCAGCCTTGGCCACAGCAGGCAAAATGTTGGGCTTGCAAACTGTTGGTATTGTGCGAGGTCAGGAATGGGAACAAAAATGGACTGAGAGCACAACGCTTGCTCATTGCGTAAAAGAAGGTATGACCTTGCATGCCGTTTCTAGAGAAGCCTATCGCTTAAAAGAAAAAAGCGCAACGGTGAGGGCACTAAAACAACAATTTCCTGCACTGGTTTGCCTTCCGGAAGGTGGCACCAATGCCTTGGCGGTAAAAGGGTGCAGAGAAATTATACAATCAAAAGATAAGCATTTTGATGCAGTTTGTGCCGCCGTTGGCACCGGTGGCACCTTGGCCGGCTTGATCGAAAGTAGTTTTAAAAATCAATTCATACTAGGGTTTATGGCTCTTCGTGATCCCTCCGTTTTAGAAAATGTCCGGATATATACTAGCAAAGAAAATTGGTGCCTCATAAAAGCTTATGATTTTGGAGGCTATGCTAAGGTATCACCAAAACTTGTTCGATTTATTAATATTTTTTATCAACAATATGGAATTCCATTAGATCCAATTTACACAGGCAAAATGCTTTTTGGTATTTTTGACCTAATAGAAAGGCGAAAATGGGAATGGGGAAAAAATATTTTGATTATTCACAGCGGTGGCCTTCAAGGTGTTGGGGGCATCAATGCACGTTTAAAGAAAAGAGGAGAAGAACAAATTCTCTACTCGGGTTTTTAGGACTTTTTCTTTTGACAGTCTCATGTGGAACAAAAAAAGTGGTTATTCGGGATACACCGTCCCAGAATACACCGCAAACTGAAGATATAGCCACCCCTCAAACACCTAAAAAGCAACCCCAAACAAATTTTGAAAAAATACAACATTATATTGGCGTTTATAGCCCTATTGCTGTTTCCGAAATGGAAGAATATGGCATTCCAGCTAGTATCACTTTAGCACAAGGTATTTTAGAATCCTCAATGGGTGGGGGACGTTTGGCAACAGAAGCCAACAACCATTTTGGCATAAAATGCCATAGTGAATGGAGCGGCAAACGAATTTATCATGATGATGACAAAAAAGGAGAATGCTTCAGAGTATATCAAAACCCTAAAGAATCGTTTAGAGACCATTCATTGTTTTTGAATACCCGACCGCGTTATGCTTTTTTGTTTGATCTAAAAGGCAACGACTATGAGGCATGGGCAAAAGGTCTTAAAAAGGCAGGCTATGCTACCGATCCAAAATATCCACAGAAGTTAATAAACTTAATTGAACGTTTTAATCTGGATCGTTTTGATGAATACAAACCCAAATCAAATAAGAAAATGAGGTGGACCTTTAAAACGTATATTGTTCAAAAAGGAGATACCATCTATTCTCTGGCCAAAAAATATAATATTACTGTTGCTCGAATTATACAAGAAAATAAGATTAAAGACAATACTATATATTTGGGGCAACAACTCGCAATTCCAATCCCCATAAAATGATAGAATATAAAAGAAGTAGCGCCCTATTTCAAGCAGCAAAAGAAGTTATTCCTGGCGGTGTAAATTCTCCTGTGCGAGCTTTTCAGGCAGTGGGAGGCACACCACTCTTTATTAAAAAGGCAAAAGGAGCCTATTTATTTGATGAAGACGGGAACCAATTTATTGATTACATTTCAAGCTGGGGTCCATTGTTGCTGGGCCATGCCTATGCACCTGTACTCGATGCACTTACTGAACAAGCCCAAAAAGGAACTTCTTTTGGTGCTCCCACCGCACTAGAAACAGCCATGGCAGAACTGGTTGTGAAAATGGTACCTAATATTGATAAAGTACGTTTTGTTAACTCTGGAACCGAAGCTTGCATGAGTGCTATACGATTGGCTCGTGGAGCCACAGGTCGAGAAAAAATCATCAAATTTGCAGGATGCTATCACGGTCATGCTGATGCGTTCTTAATTCAAGCCGGCAGTGGAGCTGTAACTTTTGGGAGTCCTAGCAGCCCAGGTGTGACCAAAGGAACAGCCAAAGACACACTTTTAGCAAACTATAATAACCTAAGCCAAGTAAAAGCCTTGTTTGAGGCCAATACAGGAGCCATTGCCGCTGTTATTTTAGAACCTGTGGCTGGAAATATGGGCTGTGTATTGCCCGCATCTGGTTTTCTAGAGGGACTAAGAAAATTGTGTGATCAACATGGCGCCCTACTCATTTTTGATGAGGTCATGACAGGATTTCGGTTGGCACCAGGGGGAGCTCAGGAACGGTTGGAGTTGCGCGCCGACATTGTTACCTTTGGCAAAGTGATTGGCGGCGGACTTCCCGTTGGGGCTTTTGCTTCCACAAAAGAAATAATGGCTCACCTAGCTCCAGAAGGCCCAGTATATCAGGCTGGCACGCTCAGTGGTAATCCTCTGGCCATGGCCGCTGGATATAAAATGTTGAAAACCCTTAAAAAACACCCTGAAATTTTTGAACGTATAGACACCAAAACCAAAAAATTACATGATGGTTTTGCTGAAGTTTTAGAAACATGTCAAATCCCTTGTCAACTCAATTGCCTAGGGTCTATGCTGTCTGTTCATTTTACAGAGAGCCCTGTTGTTGATTTTCAAAGTGCAGCCACGGCCAATAATCATTTCTTTAAACGCTATTTTCACGGTATGTTGGCCCAAGGGGTCTATTTACCTCCCAGTGCTTTTGAAAGTTATTTCTTAAATGACGCCCTTTCTTATGAGGACATTGATAAAACAATTTTTGCCTTTAAAAAAGTAGTTTCAAGTTTTTAGGCTTCCCTCGTCATTTTATATAAGATTTTTATATATCGCAATTATAAACCTAAATACTTATCATTATGAAAAAAACTACTTTTGTCTATTATTTTTTTCCATCACCACCTTTTTAACTGCTCAAGAATATTTTGAAATGCTTCCGGAAAACCCGGATCCTAATAAATGTTTTGCCAAATGTGTTGTGCCCGATGAATATGGAGAAGAACAAGTTACCATTATGACCAAACCTGAATTTAAACGATTAGAAATTATTCCTGCTGAATATGAAAATCAACCTCAAGAAATTGTAGTTCGTCCGGCATCTAAGCGTTTTGTTTATGTTCCTGCAGTATATGAAACAGTGGTTGATACCTTATGGATTAAAGACCCCTATCACAAATTGGAAGTTATTCCAGCTAGCTTCTCTCAAGATTACGAAACCCTAGAGGTTAAACCTAAAACCGGAACTTGGGTGGCCGGTGAAAATGATCCTGATTGCCCTTCAATTAATCCGGCTGATTGTAGAATTTTCCATTATGTTGAGCGTCCAGCTGTGATACGTGAAATTCCAGTTCAAAAAATTAATCAAAATGTGGTCACACAGTCTAGAAGAATTGTGGGTGAATATCGTCTAATAACAAAACAAGTAGAAGTAACCCCAGCACATACTTTGGAAGAAGATATACCACAAAAAACACAAACCATACAACGTAGAATTTTAGTAAAAGATGAAACCACCAAAGAAACAGTTGTTCCCGCAGAATATACCCAAGTCATTAAAAAAATATTAGTTAAAAAAGGAGGAATGACTGCTTGGAGAGAAGTACCATGTAATATTCCTGAGAGAGGTACCATTTTACCAATTCATTATGCCCTTGGCAGTGCTTCACTCACCGCAGAGGCTAAGCGTATTATTGACAAACATATTTATTCCTTAATGCAAGAAGATAGAAGTAGCACTGTAGAAATTGGTTCGCATACTGATTCTAGAGGGGGTGATGCATTCAATCAAAACCTCTCAGAACAAAGAGCCAAATCAGTGGTCGAATATCTAATTTCAAAAGGAATTTCCAAAGAAAGATTAATTGCTGTGGGCTATGGAGAAACCCGTTTGCTTAATAATTGTAGTAACGGAATAGACTGCAGTGTAAAAGATCATGCTATAAATAGAAGAACCGAGTTCAAGGTTTTTTAAGAGAAGATTTTGGGTTTAGCATGATGAAGAGGCGGCTGTAATAGCCGCCTTTTTCTTTTTTTAGCTTTTTTGATAACCACTATTGGTTCTTATTTTGTGGCCGTGTTGTCTGCCTCTCCTATTATTATTCTGGAACCTTTTTTTACCTCTATGGTGCCGCAAACCTTTGTTCATTTCTTTCCACTTTGCATATTGTTCGTCATTTAAGATGTCTTGCATCTTTTCTTGCAATTGCACCCGCACTTCTAGTTGGGCCAATCGCATGTCATAGCGTTCTTTCTGAGTTAAATCTTGAGGTTGTTTTGGTTTAACGGGCTGGTTTTCTAACGCTTGCCGAATGAGCGATACCACCTGTGCTTCCTGACGGTCAGTTAAGTCTAAATGCAAGCGCATTTCTTTCGCTTTTAGGGTGGCCTTTTGTAGGGGAGTGAATTTTTCCATATCATTGTGGCTTTTCTGCTGCGCTAACATAACCATTGGAAAGAGGATAAATAAGAATAATTTAAGATTCTTCATAAGACGTTGTATTTTTTAGTTCACTTCTAAGACAAAAGAAGTGCACTAAGGTTTAAGTCTTATGTATTTTTTAAAAGAGCTACTCGCAATTGATTATCCGTTTTTGTGACAAATGCCAATTTCTTTTGGGTGAGTCCCTTCATCCCTTTATCCCATTTTTTGTTACTTAAATTGGCTTGCTCTTTTAAGCGGCCTAGAGCGATTGGTTCTTCTTTTTTGAGCAAATCTAAAATTAGTTTTTCTTCTTCTGTGAGTGTTATTTGTTTTTGCTCCGGTTTCATTTGAGGGAAAAATAAAACTTCTTGAATAGAACTGTTGTCAGTAAGCAACATCACCAAACGATCTATGCCAATACCAATCCCAGAGGTGGGGGGCATGCCATATTCTAAGGCACGTAAAAAATCCTGATCGATGAACATAGCCTCATCGTCTCCCTTTTGGCTTAAGGCTAATTGGGCTTCAAAGCGTTCGCGCTGGTCAAGGGGGTCATTTAATTCAGAATAGGCATTGGCCAATTCTTTTCCATTAACCATCAATTCAAAGCGTTCGGTCAATTTTGGATTGGAACGATGTTCTTTAGTTAAGGGGCTCATCGATTTGGGATAGTCAATAATAAAGGTGGGTTGTACATAATGATGCTCACATTTTTCGCCAAAAATCTCATCAATAAGCTTGCCTTCTCCCATGGTATCATCCACCGCAATATCTAATTTTTTAGCTGTTTTTCTTAATTCGGTTTCCTCCATTTGGGAAACGTCATAACCGGTGTGGGTTTTAATCGCCTCTAAAATGGGTACACGCGGATAGGGGGCTTTAAAACTGATGGTTTGATCACCCACAGGAACCTCTGTGCTTTGATACACACTTTGGGCCAATTGTTCCAAAAGCTGTTCGGTAGTTTCCATCATCCAGAAATAGTCTTTATAAGCCACATAAAGTTCCATTACTGTAAACTCCGGGTTGTGGGTACGATCCATTCCTTCATTTCTAAAATCTTTAGCAAACTCAAAAACCCCTTCAAAGCCTCCGACAATTAGGCGTTTTAAATAAAGCTCATTGGCAATGCGTAAATAGAGCGGGATGTTTAAGGCGTTGTGATGAGTCACAAACGGCCGAGCCGCTGCCCCTCCAGGAATGGGTTGCAAAATGGGCGTTTCAACTTCCAAATAACCTTTGTCGGTCAAAAATCGACGAATCTCATTAGTGATTTGGGTGCGTTTAAGAAAAGTATTTTTAACTTTTGGATTTACAATTAAATCCACATAGCGTTGCCGATAGCGTTGTTCCGGATCATTAAATTCATCATAGGTTTTTCCTGCGGCATCCGTTTTGGGTAAGGGAAGAGGTCGGAGAGATTTATTTAAAACAGTTAGGTTTTTAACGTTAATTGACATTTGTCCCACTTGTGTTGTAAACAATGTACCTTCCACGCCAATAATATCTCCAATATCAAGCAACTTTTTGTAGACCTCATTGTAGAGCGTTTTGTCTTCTCCAGGACAAAGTTCATCTCGATTCAAATAGAGTTGTATTTTACCTGTGGTGTCTAACAGTTCGGCAAAACTTGCTTTTCCTTGAATTCTTCGCGACATAATTCTACCGGCCACCACCACTTTCTTTCCTTCGGTATAGGCAACAGGCAAATGGGCTGCAAAAAAATTAACTAGAAATTGTGCCGCAGGGTAGGGATTGATTCCTAGTTTTTTGAGAGCCTCCAACTTTTCTCTTCTAACAAGCTCTTGTTCAGATAAACTGCTCATTCAAATAAAATTTTAACAAAGATACACAGTCTATTTTTCTTTAAGTAGAAATATAAAAATTCATGTTTTCATTTTTTTTAACAGATACTTAGGTTTAAAATTCTGTTAAACAAGTTAATAAATGATTAGTGTTTTAGGGATTTATTAATTTTGAATAACTTTTAACCCAAATCAATGAATAACAATTTACAAAAATAAAATTCGGTTTATATTCTCATTTTCTATCTTTTCCTCTTAGGGGGATGCCAAAAAGAAAAAATCAATAGTGATACGGACACCTCCGAGGAGATCAAAGTTATTGGTAAATTCACACTTTATCCGGCCGAAAAAAAACTCATTTTTAATGGTGATATGGGGCCAGATGAAATAGACGATTTTAAAAAAATTATTACAGATGAGGTTGAAACAGTATTCTTAACCAGTAATGGAGGAGCCTCCACTGTTGGCTTTGAAATGGGCAAAGAAATTCATAAAAGACAACTCAAGGTGGTGGTTGATGGTTTTTGTTTTTCTTCTTGTGCCAATTATTTATTCTTAGCAGGCAAAGAAAAAGAGGTTTTAGAAAACAGTTTTTTAGGATTTCACGGGGGCATGTCGGCATTTTATGATTTGGAAGGAGAAGCCTTGGAAGCAGCTTTGATTGAAGAAGTTATTGGCCAAGATGCCGGGGCACTAGAAAGAACCTTTGCCTTAAAAGCATTAAAGAAGGAGCTAAAAATGGAAATTGAATTTTACAACACTATCGGACTGCCTGAAATCCCACGTTTACATAAACAGTTGTTTGCCATTTATAATGCGTTTGAAGCTGAAATTGAAGCTGGAAACGTTGGTCAAAAGAAACCTTTAGTGGGTTGGTTTCCGCCACAAACTACATTTGAAAAATTGGGGGTAAAAAACATCACTACTTTTTGGCATACCGAAAAAAAAGAGAATTTCACTAAGGCTCTTAAAGACTACCTTAAAAATGAATTCGATTGGGAAGGCTATCTTTTTGTCTACATTGAGGATATTGATCAACCTTTTTAAATTAAGCCTTTGTAAATTTGTGTCCAACTTTAGATAAAGTGGTGTCCTTTTAAATCAGAATTAATGGGCTGTTTTAGAGTACTTTTATCCATCATTCTACCTCCTTTAGCGGTTTTAGACCAAGGGTGTGGTAGCATAATAATTGTAACTTTGTTGACCCTTTGTGGATGGGTGCCCGGAGTAATTGCTGCATTAATCATCTTGAACAATCCAGAGCGAATTAAATAATGAAACAGCAAAATAAAGAAGTGAAACTGATTGAGCTTGGTGTTAAACCCTACCAAACGGCTTGGGATTTTCAAGAAGAATTGTTTCAAAAAATTATAGCCGTAAAAAGATCGAATAGAGAAGAACAAGCTCCCACACCAACACCAAATTATTTGCTTTGGGTTGAACATCCACCAGTATATACGCTTGGGAAAAGTGGTGATTTGGCACATTTATTACTGAATAAACATGAACTCCAACAAAAAGGAATCACTTTTTTTAAAACCAATCGTGGGGGCGATATCACTTTTCATGGACCGGGGCAAATTGTGGGCTATCCTATATTTGATCTGGATAATTTCTTTACCGACATTCACAAATATTTGCGTTTGTTGGAGCAAGTGGTCATAGATACCTTGGATTACTACACTATAAAAGGGGAGCGCAGCCCGGGTGAAACTGGCGTTTGGTTAGATGTAAACACTCCTTTTGCTCGAAAGATTTGTGCTATGGGTGTCCGCGCCAGTCGTTGGGTTACCATGCATGGATTTGCTTTAAACGTGAACACCCCGCTTTCCTATTTTGATCATATTATTCCCTGTGGTATAGCTGGAAAAGGTGTTACTTCAATAGCACAAGAATTGCAAAAAAACGTCTCTGAAGAGGAGGTCAAAAAGCACTTGCTTCAAAATTTTGAAAAGCATTTTCAGACCCAATGGATCAATTGATCTGATAAATCATAAATCCGTTAGTATCAACCTGAACCACAAGCTCAAGGGCTTTATCATCGTCGGCATTGGTTAAATCTGCCGGGCCAATGCCATACACAGGAAAACCTTCAACCGGTAAGCCATTGCTGTAAAAGAGATAAACCTTTTCTGCTTCTTTATCGGTGGTGGTTATGTAGAGTGTGTTTTGTAGATAAAAAAGTTTGGGAGGCGTGTAGTTCCCAAAAGGCAAAGTTACAGGAATGCCTTTAATGTTTAAAGTATTGTCCGATAGGGTAACCAAACTTTTGGTGCTCATATCAATTTGATGCCCTGGGGTTAAATCAAGGGGTGTTTGCACCACATTACCCTTTTGATCGATTTGTAAAAGTTGGCCATCTGTGTCAGTTGTGGCAAAGGTTTCTCTATAGCTAAACACGGGGTTAGCGGAAGTAATTACCTTATCTTTAAGTTTTATC
The DNA here is from genome assembly GCA_049609945.1 of Flavobacteriaceae bacterium. GTDB lineage: Bacteria > Bacteroidota > Bacteroidia > Flavobacteriales > Flavobacteriaceae > JADHMP01. Next base: position 2,473 of record JBMYZB010000027.1, on the reverse strand, counting down.
CTATCTTTCCCTTGACGGTTTAAAATGCGCAATGTGCCATCCTCGTTTTGTTGAATAATGTAATCTTTAGTGCCCATTCTAATGTGTTTCAGCGGATGCATTAAAGCTTTATCGAGATTTTTAAGTTGAAATCCTTTAACAACGGCCCCTTTGTGGTCTAATATTTTTATTTGATTACTTTCTGTCAACACAAATCGGTAATTTCTATTACGGTCATAATCAAAAACAGCAAGGGGTATTTCTGAGGCACCCACCTTCATATCAAAAGGGGGAACAACTTTCCCATTGCGATCTAAAATTTGGAAACGATTTGGTGTTCTAAATGCCATTTGAAGCCGTCTGTTTTTGTATAAATCGACCTGTTGAATGGATCCTTGAATGGGGCCTGAGAGTTGTTTTTTCCAAAATAAGGTGCCGGTGTTAGAAAAGAGATAGAGTTGATTTTGTTGGTCTTGTAAAACTAAATCCATTGCTTTGGTTCGGTGGTTTTTGATCCACTGAGGTGTGCCCAAGACAGGGGCTTCCAATTGAAAAGAATATTGGTTTACAGCGCTATTTCGGACCATTTCCGGATTGTCTTTTTGCGCAGTAAAACGCATTTGCACAAAGTCATCTTCGCCCACACCTTGAAAAGCTAGCCAAGGATATTTTGATAGTGTTAGGGTTTCCCAAACGGCTTTTAATTCTTGCGTATTTTTATTTTTCCAGTGGTTTTGCAACTCAACGGTGTTGCCTATCCATAAAAAATTGCTTTGATTAGCTAGTGCATTCATCAAATTTTTATAGCTAAAATCATTGGCCAAAACGTTACCCTCTTTGTAGGCACTGATAATGGTTTTCATTAGCTCTTCAGAAGAAGTATAAACTAAAAAGTCATCCATTTGGGTGCTCCATTGCATAGGTTTTTTGTTCCCTAATTGTGCTAGGAAGGTGTTCAAATTGGTTCCTAAATTATGGGGATAAAAGGGTACCGATCGAAAGCTTTTTGTTGAACTGTTTTTATTGAGCAAACTTGCGTTGATATTTTCAGTGTTTTTTAAATGTAAAATAGTAGCGTCATTTTCTTTAATTCGAATACAAGCAATTTCATCAACCGCAGCTAGTGGGCTGAAATCAATATTGGGTAGGGCCATATTTTGCAATCGACTGAAGTGTTTAAAATTATCTTCCAGCGTTTTCACATCCTCAACTGCAAAACCAAAATAACTATCCACTTTAGTTGGGCTGACTTCAGGGCTTAGAAATTTTTGACTACCCAACCCTTTAATAAAATTGATTGGATGAGCAATAGAATCGTTTATAAAAGATACGCCGTCTAGAGTGAAAGGATCTCTTTGAGTATTAAAATCAAAGGCAGTCCATGAGCCACTCACAGATGGAAAATAGGGGGTTTCAGGAAAAATAGATTTTAGATAAGAGCTTGCATTAACATGTAAGAGGAGTTGTAAAGGGGCATTGTTGTCCAATGTTTTTGTGAGTTTATAAAAATCTAAGTCATTTATTCCAGCCACTTTATTTTTATAATTTCGGATGCTGTTTTCTATCACTAATTGAGAATCTGAAATGTAGCATACATCTCCCATTAGAGTTTCAAAATAAGTTGCTCCCTCCTGTTTAAAGACGCCTATTGTAAGTCCTTCATATAACATGCTTTTGTCATAGGAGGTTACTAAACTGTCTTGAGGTTGTTTTTTATAAATTAATGAAAAGGCCAAGTTCGATTTGCCTTGTGGAGTGAGGCAAAATATACTTTGCCTATTTTCCATTTTGGAAGACAAATCTGAAAAGGGTTGCGCAACAAAACCAAAAAGGGGCGTCAGTTGAGAGAGCAAGGGCTGAGTAGTAAAGGTGTTTTTGACAATATTAAAATCGTTCACTTGGACAACCAAAATGGTTTCTTGAGGAATATAATCAAACCGATTTTTTAAAGTATTTGTGTTTGTTGAGCAAGATGGAAAAAAGAGCAAAACTAAACAAAGGAATAGAAGTTTCTTCATAGAATTCAAAAGTAAAAAAGTCTATAATGAACTTAATCCCTCTTTAAAAAATATTATTAACGGAATTATAGACAAAAAAAAGGTGCTTTTGTTAAAAAGCACTTTAAAACTTTAAACAGATTAAAAAAAATTAATCTTTTTCTATTTGTAGTATGATAGAAGCTAATTTTTCAGGCTGTGAAAAATTGGGGGTATGACTGGAAGCAATACTATATGACTTTTTCACATGGCCTTTATACATGGCACGTTGCACTTCAATAGGAATAGCTCGATCTTCACTACATTAAATATAGTATTTTGGAATTTGTCCAAAGTGAGCCTCACTAATTTCCAGTTCATAAGCTAAAGGTGCCGCAGGTTCAGGCACAATGTTGGGTGCCGCTACCTCAAAGGCCTCTTTTGGAATGTCATGAGCAAATGCATTTTGAATTTCTTCCTCTTTCACAAGGGCATAGGTTTTATCTTCCGAGAGGTAA
>JBMYZB010000026.1:0-15754 GCA_049609945.1 Flavobacteriaceae bacterium | reverse complement strand
TAACATAGCGACAATCGCACCACAATGGGAAAAAAGAGGACAACACTATTTTAAGGACAGCCTCGGCAAAACATGGTTAAAAGGGGACAGAGTACAACTAAAACTAAAAGAAAGTACATTAAATGAAAACAAGATTGATATTATCAAAAAAGCAACCGGAACAAATATTGAAAAAGCGTTAGAAAATGCAAAAGCGTTACAATATAAATTCGATCAAAATCAAAATACCCTCCATTTTTCAGAAGCATGGGTTGTAGATCCGACAAAAAAAGCCTATCGGCAAAAGCTAGAGATCATCCTTTGGGTAAAACCGCTGCAGGCCCTTAATATTTCTCCTCAAGTGGTTAAGCACTTGCCATGGAAAACTACTAATGATCAAGATTTTCAGAGAAGTGAAATGGCTGGACACTATTGGAGTATGGAACATGGTGTGTTACAATGCCTCGATTGTGACATTACAAAAAAGGAGTTCCTTTAAGAAGCATTTTTGAATAATGTTTAGTTTCCATTGTTTCTATTTTGTATAAAATGTATATTTGCGCTCACCTTTTCGGGGTGTAGCGTAGCCCGGTCATCGCGCCTGCTTTGGGAGCAGGAGGTCGCAGGTTCGAATCCTGCCACCCCGACAAATGGAAATGTGAATTTTTAAAGAAAGTTTTCTTTCTGTTAAAGTTCGTTTTCATAAAAAAGCTGCTTGACCTAGACCAAGCGGTTTTTGCTAAATCGGTAAGGTGACCCAATCCTTCCGAGGCAACCCTTTAATTCGGGATGTGGCGCAGTCTGGTAGCGTACACGCATGGGGTGCGTGTGGTCGCTGGTTCGAATCCAGTCATCCCGACTTTTTTGTCTAGCACTTTCGCTCTTAAATTTATTTTTTTTAAATAATATTTCTTCTTTCATTTATCTTTTTTCCTTTTTCCAAGTCATCATCACTAAAATTAAGCAGCATAAAGCAGCGATAATACAGCTTTTAAACATGCCTTCCCATCCAAATTCTTGAGTAATATAGGCAAGTCCAACCCCCGAAAAAGTAGCACCCACATAGCCAAAAATGCCTGTCTGCCGCCAGGCAGGCATGCTAGACTTAGGATCTAGTGCTTCACGGCTTTGGGGTCCCTTCTCCCGCACAAAACCTGAACAATCGTTGGGGATTTTTATTGCTTTCCACTTATGTTACCAAATTGTTAAGTAAATGTAAATTAATCGTATCTTTGCTTAGAAATGACAACCCAAATACATCTTGTGTCATGAAAAAAGTAAAATACTTTTATTACCGATTACGAAAGTATTCGCGAAAATGTCGGGCTGTTTATCAGCTGATGTGGACAACGTAAAGGAAGTTTCGTTTTTGAAGGAACTATTTCGTATTTCGGCATAACTTTGCTATCCAAATGGGTTTAATGAGAGTTTATCACCTTTTTTTTCTTTTACTGCTGTATAGCTACACAGCCATTGCTCAAGTCAAATACGAAAAAGAAGAACGTATCCAAAAAGAAGCACTGCCCACAGCCGTGGTAAAGCTTTTGCCCCTGATGGAAACTCAGGCCAAACGCATGCGCTACTACCGAGAATTTGACGGTCAAAGCATTAGCTATGAGGTAAAGTTTAAAAAACATGGCATTCACTTTAGTGTGGAATTTAATCAAGACGGGCAGCTAGAAGACATTGAGGTGCTTATTTCTAAATCGGCACTTCCCACGGCAGTTTTGGAGACCGTAAAAACCGACTTTCAACGGGTTAAACTCACCCGAATACAAAAACAATTTGTGCATCCAAAAGGAGGCAACCCAGCACAGACACTCCAAGCGGTGTTTGAAAATCAGATTGCCCCAACGGCTTATGAACTTGAGGTCTCTGGCAAAACCCAAAACGGATACCGTCAATTTGAACTGTTGATAGCCCCGTCAGGGAAGCTCCTTAAAAAAAGTACTATCCTCACCAAAACCTACGAGCATGTGGTGTACTAAACCTTTTTGGCTTATTGCGTTTTTGGGCTTTGGTGTTTTTGTGCAAGCACAGCAAGCCACGCCCCGTTTTTTGGAGTCGCAACTGGTGGTTTCACACAAACTGTCCGACACCTACAACGCCAATTTAGCGTTTTCTTCCAGAATGGAATACGAAGATGCAAACAGTTCTTTGCCCACAGGGTTTGTACAGCTTTCGCATTTTTCTACTTTTCGAGTGGGAAACAATAGTCACTTTGGGCTAGGACTTATGTATCGCTTTGCTGAGGATTTTGATGTTAAAAGCCCCAATGAGTTTCGACTTACCCAACAATTCCACACCGCCACAAAACCCAATGTGGTGCGCTATGCACATCGGTTTCGGGTGGAGGAACGTTTTGTAGGTGCTGAAACGTTTACACGCCTTCGCTACAGCATGGGAATCGATTTTCCCCTAAACGGGCAAGCCCTTGACCTTAAGGAGGCTTATACCCTATATAATGCGGAATCTTTACTTCAACTCAACAACAATCAATCTCCCAGAGTTGATTTTCGGATTTCGGGCGGCGTAGGTGTTTTGGTTAGCCCAAAAACGAAACTCCAAGCCACGCTTCAATACCGTTTTGAGCAGCTTACCCAAAACCAAACCGGTAGATGGTTTCTGCTTTTGGGTGGGTATATTAAGATTTAGTTCACGATATTTTTCTAAAAAACGTGAATATTTACTATTTTTGACTAACAATTCACGATTATATATTATTTATCGTGAATGTAATAGATGTTGAAATGAACAATACTTCACGAATTGTAAAGCAAATTTTAGCACTTAAAGCTCGCTATTTACGTCTCGAACCCGACAGGAAATCATTGATAACCTTGCTTAACGAAACTGAGATTGCGGAGCAGGTCTATAATTCCAATGCGATTGAAAACAGTACCCTAAGTTTGGAAGAAACCGAAAAGATTTTAATGCAAATCAATCTTGACAGGTATATTTCCGAACGGGAATTATTTGAGGCGAAAAATCTGGCTAGAGTTGTTGATTATATCCAAAGCAAAGCCGTGGAACAGGAGCTTTCTCTAGAAGTAATGCTGTTGTTACATAAAATGCTGTTAAGTAATATCAAAGACGATATTGCAGGACGGTTTCGAAACGAAAATGAATGGGTGCGCGTGGCAAATCATATTGCCCCCGACCCTGTAGAAGTACCAAAACGGCTTCAAGATATGTTGGTGGAATACCATACCATACACCCTGAAAATATCGTAAAGCGTATTGCCCTTTTACACCTCACCTTTGAGCACATTCATCCTTTTGTGGACGGTAATGGGAGAATGGGTCGTGTGCTAAATAATTATGTGCTAATTCGGGAACGTTTTGTGCCTATAAATATCAAGTTTATCAACCGAAAAGAATATTACGAGGCATTTCAAGAGTTTGACCAAAAAAAGCAAACTACTATCATGGAAGGCATTGTGGGTAGAGCCCTGTGTCAGAGTTACCACAAACGATTAGCCTATATGGAGGGAAAGAAAATTATTTCACTTTCCGACTACGCCAAGCAAACCAAAATAGCGCATTCCAATCTGTTAAATAAAGCCAATAGACAATCTATTGAAGCCTTTTTAGAAAAAGGGGTGTGGAAAATTGGAGTTTAATTTTTTTACCCAAAACACTCCACATAATACGCCACACGGGCATTTTTGTTCATGCCGGCGGTCTTGTCCATAAAATGGTTGCGCTCTTCTCGGGTCTTAAACACCCAAATACATACACTGTCTTTGCTGTGGTAAATAGCCTTTAACTCATCGTGAAAATTACATAGTAAAAACAAAAAAATCCTCTTCTGAAGAAGAGGATTTAAAAGAAAACTTTAGCGAATTATCTTACTTCAGATCAAAACGATCCAATTCCATCACCTTATTCCATGCGGCAACAAAATCATGGATAAATTTATGTTCTGAATCACTGGAGCCATAAACTTCGGCTAAAGCACGCAATTCAGAATTGGACCCAAAGATCATATCTACTCGTGTTCCGGTATATTTCAGCATACCGGTCTTAAAGTCACGGCCTTCAAAAACGTCTTCCTGCTCCGAAGTGGCCTTCCATTCCACCCCATTGTTTAAGAGGTTAGTAAAAAAGTCATTAGAAAGCACTTCAGGTCGTTCCGTAAACACGCCGTGTTGCGCCCCGTCAAAGTTGGTGTTTAACACCCTCATACCTCCTATAAGAACGGTCATTTCCGGTGCGCTTAGTGTCATAAGTTGCGCTTTGTCTAACAACATTTCTTCAGCGCTCACAGTATATTGTGTTTTCATATAATTTCTAAATCCATCGGCAGCGGGTTCCAGCACATCAAAAGAAGCTGCGTCGGTTTGTGATTCCAAGGCATCTCCGCGTCCGGCATGGAAAGGCACTTCAATATCATGTCCAGCGGCTTTCGCTGCTTTTTCAATGGCAGCGGCTCCACCCAATACGATAAGGTCGGCCATAGAAATTTGTTTCGTGCTTTGTGCTCCATTAAATTCATCTTGAATTTTTTCTAAGGCCGTCAACACTTTTTGCAACTGAGCCGGATGGTTCACTTTCCACTGGTTTTGGGGCGCAAAACGAATCCGTGCTCCATTGGCTCCACCTCTTTTGTCAGAGCCTCTATAAGTAGAAGCTGAAGCCCATGCCGTGCTTACCAATTCGGAGACACTTAGACCACTATCGAGAATCAATGATTTAAGGTATGCCACATCTTTGGCATCAACTAAGGGATGATTAGGTGTTGGAATGGGATCTTGCCAAATCAAATCTTCTTGAGGCACTTCCGGTCCAAGATAGAGTGATTTAGGTCCCATATCACGGTGAGTCAATTTAAACCAAGCACGTGCAAAAGCATCAGCAAATTCATCTGGATTTTCATAAAATCGTCTAGAAACAGCTTCATAAGCGGGATCTTCACGCAGGGCAATATCACTGGTTAACATGGTGGGAGAGTGTGTTTTTGAGGGATCATGGGCATCAGGAACTAGGCCATTTCCCGCACCATCTTTGGGTTTCCATTGAAAAGCACCTGCTGGACTTTTGGTGAGTTCCCAGTCATAACCAAACAAGTTTTCAAAATAATTGTTGCTCCACTGTGTGGGTGTGGTGGTCCAAGCCCCTTCCAATCCACTAGTAATAGTATCACCTGCATTTCCTGTCCCAAAGCTGTTTTTCCAACCCAAACTTTGTTCGGCAATGCCTGCTGCAGCCGGCTCAACATCCACATACTGATCTGGAGAAGCAGCACCATGTGTTTTTCCAAAACTATGTCCACCGGCAATTAAAGCCACGGTTTCTTCATCATTCATGGCCATGCGCCCAAAGGTTTCGCGAATGTCTTTGGCAGAAGCTAAAGGATCTGGTTTTCCATTAGGGCCTTCAGGATTTACATAAATCAATCCCATTTGAACAGCCGCCAGCGGATTTTCTAATTCACGATCGCCTGAATAACGCTTGTCACCCAACCATTCGCCTTCTGTTCCCCAATAAATATCTTCTTCGGGTTCCCAAACATCAATGCGGCCACCACCAAAACCAAAGGTTTTAAAGCCCATGGATTCAAGAGCAACGTTTCCAGTCAGAACCATGAGGTCTGCCCAAGAAAGCTGGCTTCCATATTTTTGCTTGATCGGCCAAAGTAATTTTCTAGCCTTGTCTAGGTTGGCATTGTCAGGCCAACTGTTTAGTGGGGCAAAACGTAAAGTTCCAGCACCTGCACCTCCACGACCATCAGCAATACGATAGGTCCCGGCACTGTGCCATGCCATTCGAATAAAGAAGGGGCCATAGTGGCCATAATCGGCCGGCCACCAATCTTGTGAGTCGGTCATTAAGTCAGTGAGGTCTTGTTTCACAGCGTCATAGTCCAATGAGTTAAAGGCCTTTGCATAGTCATATTGTGGGCCCATTGGGTTAGAAGCCATGGCATGCTGTCTTAAAATGCTTAAATTAAGCTGATTGGGCCACCAGTCGCGATTTGAAGTTCCGGTTCCAGCAGCTTGTTTCATTGTGCCGTTAAGAAAAGGGCATTTTCCTTGATTGTTTGAGTTTTTTAAGTGATCCATAGTAGATAAGTAAATTTTTTTTAAATGTACTTATTATTCTCAATTTCATAACTTTCTCTTTATTAGAATTGTTTATAATCTTATTAAGAATCCTAATACTTTTTTAAATCTGTGTATATAAATTGTTTCAGAAAGAACCCCAACTCTAATATCTTTTGGTTAAGAAGATGCTAGGCCTATTTATTTTTCAAATCTGTGACCCAATAAAACTAAAAAATTAGTATGTTCGTGTATCAAATTGACTCGTAAAAACCAACAAATTTATATTTATGAAACAGCCATATATTTTATTTTTCTTTTCGTGTATGTATTTGCAACTCAGTTGTGCCCAAGAAGAAAACCCACCTCAAATAGAAACCCCAAGTAAAACGAACTATTCCTACGAAGTGGTTGTTGATGGGATTGATATTCCGTGGGGAATGGATTTTATCAATGCTGAAGAACTGCTAGTGACTGAAAAATCAGGTACACTATATAGAGTGAGTAAAGGAGATAAAAAAAGTGTGTCAGGCCTACCCGAAATCTATGTGCGAGGTCAAGGGGGATTGCTTGATGTGGCTGTACATCCCAATTTTAAAGAAAATCAAATTATTTACTTAACCTTGGGAGCAAAGCTTGAAGGAGACGAAGGAGGAAACACTGCACTATATTGTGCCAAACTGAATGGACTTCAATTGGAAGACGTAAAGCTGCTATATAAAGCCACCCCGAACACCAAAAAAGGGCAACATTGGGGATCTCGAATTGTATTTGACAACGAGGGACATCTTTATTTTACTGTGGGTGACCGAGGCAATAGAGACGTTAATCCACAAGACATTTCGCGTGATGGAGGTAAAGTCTATCGGTTAAATTTGGATGGAAGCATTCCAAAAGACAACCCTTTTATTGACAGTCAAGGAGCTAAAATAGCCATCTATACTTATGGACACCGCAACCCACAGGGCATGACCGTGCACCCAGAAACGGGAGTGATTTGGGAAAATGAACACGGCCCACGAGGAGGTGATGAAATTAATATTATTGAAAAAGGTAAAAATTATGGGTGGCCCAAAATTACCTATGGCATTAATTATAGCGGCACCATAATTACAGACAAAACTGCCCTGCCCAACATGGAGCAACCAGACTATTATTGGCTACCCTCCATTGGGCCTAGCGGTATGGCCTTCTCAACTTCTGGGGTATACAAAAAGTGGAAGGGTAACCTTTTTGTAGGTTCGTTAAAATTCGAATATTTAGAACGATTGGTTTTAAAGAAAGATAAGGTGGTAAAAAGAGAAAAGGTACTTGATAAAATTGGACGGGTGCGCAATGTAAAACAAGGTCCAGATGGTTATCTTTATGTGGGTGTAGAAGGCAAAGGAATTTTAAAAATCATCCCTTCTAAATGAAACTTTTTTTAGGGTTATACAGTCTTTTTATTTGCCTTTTTGCAACGCTATTACCACAAAAAAGCCGGGAGGAAAGTGTTGCTGACGGGGCCGAAATTTATAACGATTTTTGTGTCCAGTGTCATCTCGGAAATGGAGTTGGCGTGGCCGGAGTGTTCCCGCCCCTAAATAAATCAGACTATTTGTTTGAAGACATCAATCGCTCAATTGCCGGAATCAAATATGGACTCAAAGGACCCATCGAAGTCAATGGAACATCATACAATGGCGTGATGGTAAATCAAGGTTTAGATGCCCAAGAAATAGCCGATGTGATGAATTATATTTTAAACAGTTGGGATAATCAATCAGAACAAACTGTTACATCCGATTGGGTTGAAAAAATTGAAAAACCCTAATCTTTTGCAAAAACTAAAAAAATTACTGAACAACATCCAAACAAAACGAGGACTTTATATATATGGGGTACTCACCATTTTCTTTCTGATTTGGATGCTTTTTTTAGATACGCATTCGTGGCGAATTCACTCAGAATTAAACGAACAAATTGAAACCTTAGAAAAGGAAAAAAAAGCTCTTGAGGAAATGATAGCTAATGATCAGAAAACCTTAGAAATGTTAGAAAATAAAGATAGTATGGAACGTTTTGCTCGGGAGTCTTACGGTCATAAAAAAGAGAATGAAACTGTTTTTATCATTACCACCGAAGAAAGTGCAAAAAAATAATTAATCATGCCAAAAAATGATATAAAATTTAAGTTTATCGCCTTTTATGAGACGTCAATTAATTGTACTTTTACGGCACGTTGATCATGGGTAAAATAATCGCAATAGCAAATCAAAAAGGGGGTGTGGGTAAAACCACAACAGCTGTTAATTTGGCTGCCGCCTTGGGCGCTTTAGAACAAAAAGTGTTGTTGGTTGACGCAGACCCACAGGCCAATGCTACCTCTGGATTGGGTGTGTCTACAAAACCCGGACAAGGCGGTACTTATGAACTCTTAGAGCATACCGTAACAGCAAGAGAAATAATTCAGCAAACCAACACCACAAATGTTGATTTAATTACCTCACACATTGATTTGGTTGCTATTGAAATTGAGCTTATTGACCGTGAACAACGTGAACTGATGCTCAAAAATGCATTGCATGAGGTGGTAGCTTTATATGATTATATATTAATCGATTGTGCTCCTTCTTTGGGTCTGATTACACTCAATGCACTTTCTGCTGCCCATGCTGTTATTATTCCGGTGCAGTGTGAATATTTTGCATTGGAAGGGTTAGGTAAATTATTAAACACCATAAAGAGCGTACAAAAACTCCACAACCCAGAACTTGATATCGAAGGTATTTTGCTGACCATGTATGACACGCGTTTACGCCTGTCCAACCAGGTGGTTGACGAAGTGAAAAAGCACTTTGGTAAAATGGTTTTTAAAACCATTATTCAGCGCAATATAAGGTTGAGCGAGGCGCCAAGCTATGGTGAAGATATCATCACCTATGATGCTACAAGCAAGGGAGCAAAAAGTTATTTATCACTAGGGGGCGAGATCATTAAAAAAAGTAAGGTGTTAAATCATGGCTAAATCAACTAAAAAACCAGCACTAGGCAGGGGACTTTCAGCCTTATTACAAGACGAACAAAACCAAGTCGGAGGCAACTATGCCAGTGCTCCATTACACGGCATACAATTGCTAGAACTTGCTCAAATTAGCCAAAACCCTAATCAACCTCGCACTCAATTTTCTGAAGAAAACTTGCAAGAACTAGCCTCTTCCATTGAGGCCTTGGGCATTATCCAACCCATAACGGTTCGTAAACTGTCAAGCACTAAATTTGAAATTGTTTCAGGTGAACGCCGTTTTCGAGCTGCTAAAATGGTAGGGCTTGATAAAATTCCTGTTTATATTCGTGAAGCCAACAATCAAGAACTACTTGAAATGGCATTGGTTGAAAATATTCAAAGAGAAGATTTAGACCCCATAGAAATTGGATTGAGCTACCAACGCCTTCTAGAAGAAGTGGGCATGACCCAAGAAAAACTTAGCGAACGTATCGGTAAAAAAAGATCGACAATTGCTAATTATGTGCGCTTACTCAAATTAGATCCCATCATTCAATATGGTATGCGAGATGGATTTCTCTCTATGGGTCATGGACGGGCATTGATCAACATAGAAAATACGGCTCAGCAATTAGAGATTTACGAAAAGATTATACGTAAGGGTTTGTCTGTACGAGCCACTGAGGCCTTGGTAAAACAAGCCAAAACTAGTGTAAATAGGCCAACCCCTGTGTATCAACCCCCCTTTTATTCACAGGTTTCTGAAACCCTAGAAACCCTTCTGGAAACAGGAGTTCATGTTAAATCTAACGCCGCTGGAAAAGGGAACATTTCGATTTCTTTTGACTCTCAAGAAAAACTACAACATATTTTAAACAAAATAAGAGGTGCCTCTTAAATCTTTATTTCGTTCAATTTTTCTTCTATTTGGCCTTGCCGTTTGGGGACAGGAAGTGGAAGTTACAGATTCACTTAAACAAAATAGATTAATTGTCAATTCTGTAAGTGATAGTTTACTTCGGGCTAAATACAAAAACTTTTCACCACGACGAATCCGCCTAATGGAAGATCCCTTAACTCCCTCTAGGGCCAGTTTTTATTCGGCTGTTATACCCGGATTGGGACAAGCCTATTTAGGACAATATTGGAAGGTACCCATTATTTATGGTGCCATGGGAGCTTCTTTGTACTATTATTTGGAGAATGACAGAATCTTAAAGACTTATAGAACAGCCTATAAACGAAGGCTTTCGGGATACTATGACGATGAATATTTGAAAATTATACCCGAAGGAGACGAAGATAAACTAATCAAAGGAATGAAATTTCACCGCAGCTACAGAGATATTTCGGCTCTACTTTTTGCAGCATCTTATGTGGTTCTCAACATTATTGAAGCCAATGTGGCGGCTCATATGCTCCAATTTAATATTAATGATGAATTGGCCATACAACCGGATTTGTTATTTAATGAAAGAGAAACCGGAGTTCGCCTTGCTATTAAATTTTAAGCTATGAAAATTGCACTTTTAGGATATGGACGAATGGGAAAAGCCATAGAAGAAATCGCTCTTAACAGAGGCCATCAAATTGTGTATCGGTTAGACAAAGACTTGGAAGAAGGACATTTAAAATGGGCTGATGTGGCTATCAATTTTAGTGTTCCCAATGCCGCAGTGATCAACATTAAAGCCGCCTTTGAGTGTTCCGTGCCAGTGGTTTGTGGCACCACCGGATGGCTTGATCAACAAGCAGAAATTAATACTCTTTGCCAAGCTAAAAAAACAGCTTTTCTCTATGCCTCTAACTTTAGTGTGGGCGTACATCTGTTTTTTAAACTAGCACGTTTTATGGCGCAACTTATGATCCCTCATTCGGCAGATTATAAAGCCCAACTCACAGAAATACACCACATACACAAACTGGATGCACCCAGTGGAACGGCCATTACTTTGGCTGAAAATGTAATTGACAATAGCTCCTATACCCAATGGACTAAAACAAACCCAAAAGAAAATGAATTACTTATTAACTCCCTCAGAGAGGGCGAAGTTCCCGGTACACACACACTAAGCTATCATTCTGAAATAGATGCCATTAATATCACACATGAGGCTTATAACAGAAAAGGATTTGCCATGGGAGCTGTGGTTGCTGCCGAATGGATCAAAGGAAAAACGGGCATTTTCACCATGGATGATGTCTTAAATCTTTCTTAAAGGCAAACATGCTAGAGGCCTAAACTGTATATTTGAATAAAAATTTTAAAAAATGACACTTTTACAATGGTTTGTTTTTTTCTTGGTGTTGCAACTCATTCATTTTGCCGGCACCTGGAAACTATATAAAACAGCCGGCCATGCCTCTTGGAAAGCTATGGTTCCGGTATACAATGCCTTGGTGTTAATGCAAATTATCAAACGTCCCAAATGGTGGGTTATTCTTTTGTTTATTCCCACCATAAATCTTATCCTTTTTGGTATTATTTGGATTGAAACCCTGCGCAGTTTTGGAAAAAACAGCACAAAAGACACTTTTTTGGCCCTACTCACTCTCGGATTTTACATCTATGTGGTGAATTATAGTAAAGCCCCAAAATACATTCAAGATAGAAGCTTAAAACCAAGAACCGCATTAGGAGAAACCATTAGTTCTATTGTTTTTGCAGTGGTTGCAGCCACGCTGGTACACAATTACTTAATTCAACCCTTTATCATCCCAACAGGCTCTCTAGAAAAATCGCTACTAATTGGAGATTTTCTTTTTGTAAGTAAATTTCATTATGGACCACGTGCACCCATGACAGCCGTTTCTTTTCCGATGGTTCATGATACCATTCCTTTGCTTAAGGTGCGATCATATCTTAAAAAACCCCAAATTCCCTATCTTCGTTTTCCGGGTTTTGAAAAGATTAAACGTAACGAAATTGTTGTTTTTAGTTGGCCAGCCGACACCGTACGTCAATTTTTTGTAAAAGAAAAGGGCGTACGAAAACCTATAGACAAAAAATCTAATTATGTGAAACGCTGTGTGGGCTTGCCCGGAGACACCCTGCAGATTATTGATGGTTTTGTGCACACAAACAGCAAACGAAACCAATTACCAGATAGAGCTAAAGTGCAATACACCTTTACTGCCTATAATACCAAAGGCGTCTCAGGTAGGCAATTAGCCAGTTTGGGCTATCGTGATTTCTACAGAAAATATCGGATTGAAAATATAACACAAAACAGCTATCAACAGTTGCGCCCCTATCTATTGGGTAGTACGGGAAACAGTGCTGAAAATTTTGTGGCTATAACCGATTATAAAGGGTTATCTGCTGATGTTATTCAAAAACTAGGACTAAGAGCCGGTGAACTCATGGAAAAAGAAATAAATTTGACTCTCACCCTAGAGGAAGCTAAACAACTCCAACAAGTTTCTTGGTTAGATAGTCTTAAACAACAAATTGAACGGACACAAAAACCCAATGAAACGTTTTTTCCCAATAAACTTCCTTATGCTTGGAATCAAGACAACTTTGGCCCGCTTGTGATTCCTAAAAGAGGAGCAAGTGTATTGTTGACAAAAGAAAACCTAGCCCTCTACAAAAAAATTATCGTTGATTATGAAAATAACAACTTAGAAATTTCACCTGATCAATTTGTGATTAATGGAACTCCAACCAAATCTTATACGTTCAAAAAAGATTATTATTGGATGATGGGAGATAACCGCCACAGATCCGAAGACAGCCGGTTTTGGGGCTTTGTTCCTGAAGATCATATTGTTGGCAAACCCATTTTTATATGGTTTAGTATAGACGGCATCAATGATGGTATCAAAAACTGGAAAGTACGGTGGGATCGAGTATTTACTACCGTAAATGGAGAAGGAAAACCCACCTCTTACCTCCCTCATTTTTTAGTTATTGTTGCACTGTGGCAGGGTTATGTTTTTATAAGAAAAAGAAAGAATAAAAGTCGTAAGGTGTGATTCCGGTGCTGCCTCTTGCCTATCTCCCCCCAGTTGAATATATGGCATGGCTATTACAACAAAAAACAGTCTATTTCAACAACACAGATCATTTTCAAAAACAAACGTATCGCAATCGATGTGTAATTCTGGGAGCCAATGGCACTCTAAAATTGAGTGTGCCCATTGTTCATCAATCTGGAAAAACCCATCAAAAAGAAAATGAAGTCTGTATTTTTAATGAAGTAAGGTGGCAAAAGCAACACTGGAAATCTATTAGTATTGCTTATCGTTCTGCTCCTTTTTTTGAATTTTATGAAGATGACCTCAAGCCCCATTTTGAAACTCCAAGTCAAAACTTATGGGACTTGAATTTTCTTCTTTTAGAAAAAATAACGCACTTGCTTGACCTTTCCTTATCCTATAAATTTATAAACTTTAAACCTGGGCAACACAAGCGCATGGAACATTTGCTAAATGCAAAAGTCAAACACCCTAAAGATTTTCCATCTTATACTCAAGTGTTTTCTGACCGCTTAGGCTTTAAGAGTAATCTAAGCGTGATAGATCTCCTTTTTAATCTAGGTCCTCAAAGCGAATCTTATTTAAGAGCCATTCCAACCATCATTTGACAGTTGCCATAATGGGTTTGTGATCTGAAAAATCAATTTCTGAAAAGGTGTCAAAATCCAATACTCGAAGTGTCTTAGCTGTGAAGATGTAATCTATGCGAAGAGGGAAATAGGAAAACCAATAAGTAGTGCCTAGCCCCTCACCTGCTTCAATAAAAGCGTCTTTTTTGGCACCTTTCATTAAGGCATAAGATTTTGAGAAAGCATTATTATTTAGGTCAGTGCAAATAATAAAAGGAGCTCCATTTTCTTTATGCAAAGAATTAAATTGTGCAATTTGATCACCCTGTTTATTCATGGTTTTAAGCAAATGATTTTTAAATTTTATTGGGTTTGGCTTTGAAAACAAACTGTCTTGTTGTTGCAATGCAAAGGATTCAAAATGGATATTGTAAATTCTCATAAGGCGCTCATTCCATTGTAAATCGACATAAATACCATTATTTTTTGAGTTCTTAAAAGGGATATCACCTGTCTGTTGAAAGGGACGTTTTGATAAAATACAAGTGCCGTGATTCCCATTTTTGTCTGATGCCTTAAAATAGCGATAAGGATAGGCCTTAAAAGAAGGGCTTAACTCATTTGAAAATTCTTGAAAACAAATAATGTCAGGGTCTTGTTGCATTATAAAGGTTTCCACTTTTTGAGGCAGTTCTTTTTCTTTTTTCCATCCATATTTATTGAAAAGACGCACATTGTAAGTCAAAATTTTAAGTCCCTTTTCAGTTTGAATGACATTGTTTGGAAATTGATAAAGCAATTGAAATTCTTGATAACCTAAGAGAATACTGGCTAGAAAAAGAAAAAAAGGCCACCTAAGGCGTAATAGCCAATAGAAAAAGAACAACAAATTGATCCCAACCAGGGGCAATACAAACAGAGGCAACACTGTTTCTGAAAAAAAAGAACCAAATGCTCCCATGAGCATTAATTGCAAAAGGAGTAACAAAAGGTTACAAAACAGAAGAAACGTATTTAAAAAACCTCCTTTTCTTTTCATTTGTGGGGCTTAGGATTCTTTTCCGGCACGAAATAAAAATTCTTTTTCCTCCTCAGTTAAGCTATCGTAACCCGAGGTACTTATTTTATCTAATATAGCATCAATTTTCTTTTGATGATCAGCTTTATTTTTATTTGGAGTGAAAGAATTTTTACTTTTAGGGGCTTTATAAACTGTTTTCAATGGTTTTTTTGGAGAAAAAAGGACTTTTAAAGCAAGAATAAGGCGTTCTAGAGGAAGACCAATGTCAACTCCATTCTTCAAGCGTTTTGCATACCATAAACCGAGGCCAGCCCCTCCCAAATGGGCTAGGTGACCTCCAGCATTTCCCCCTGGAATTTGCACCAGATCTATCAGTACAAAAGCAATCCCAACATATTTTAATTTGACATTAAAAAACAACAATCGAACTTCTTGCTCGGGAGTATAAACACAACAAAAAATAAACACAGCCATTACTCCGGCAGAAGCACCAACCATGTAGGGGCTAGATTTTTGGAAGGCCGGAAAAATCATGTAACTCAAAATAAACACCAACCCACCTAATAAAATCCCCAGAAGATAGGTGTTTAAAAAGGTTCGGGCGGGTAAAAGGTTAAGAAAAAACTGTCCCGCATAATACAGCAAGAGCATGTTCCAAAACAAATGAAAAAAACCCGTGTGTAAGAAACCATAGGTGAGAATGGTCCATGGACGGAATAGTAAATTAGTGATGTCAGCATCCAATTCAAACCATCCAAGAAGAAGGTTTTGTGGACCATTAAATAAAAATAAAAAGGTATTGATCAGTAACGGTAACACAAAACAGATCACGTTAATAACGATTAGCTTTTCTGCTATAGAAAATCGCTCATACCTATATTTAAATTGAGTTAAAGATCCCATCTGTTATTATTATATTGATTTTTTTTCCAATACCACATCATTATTAAGCCAGTAATAGCACCTCCCACATGAGCAAAATGGGCTATGGGTCCAATAGAATAGGAAGTGAAACCAAAAAACAAGTCACCCAAAATTAATAAGGGTACCAAAATTTTAGCTTTCACAGGAATGGGTGGGAACAAAAGCATCAACTGCGCATTGGGAAAGAGCATTGCAAAACCTACCAAAATACCATAAAGTGCCCCAGAAGCACCCACCATAACGGCATTAA